>NZ_CP010870.1:0-184737 GCF_001305615.1 Actibacterium sp. EMB200-NS6 | reverse complement strand
ACCTCGAACAGGGTCAAGAAGATCATCACTGGCGCAATGCCAATTAGCAGAGCGATCATGAGCCGGGACGCCACAACAATAAATGCCGCCAACCCGCCAAGAATCGAGAGCAGCAGAACCCCAAGTGTGTCAAGCAAGGCACCCGCCATCCAGTTCAGCTCAGATCCCGCAGCATTCAGATAATCCCCTAGCGCTGCAATCAGTTCGTCAAATTCCTCTGCAAAGGTACCGGACGGACCAGGTGATCCGCCGCCGACAGAAGCCACAAGGGCGCCGGCAATGCTGTCAATTCCGTTCAGTATTGCTGAGGCAAGCGCATTGAACTGGACCCAGTTGGCCGCGAAGACCCCTATAAGTCCGACCTTCACGGCCAGCCAAAAGGCAGTTCGGCCGTCCATGGCGCGATACTGGTAGATCATGTTGATGAAGACCAGAATGACAACTAGTGTTGTTCCCAGAACCAGCAACGTGCCGACCGTTGCGGCGACCGCGCCGAATTGCGTCTCGGCAGCGGTATTGAGATAGCCTTCAGCGGTTTCCACGAAATAGGTGACGACACTCATGGAGACCTACCAGTTTCCGGTGGCTTCGCAGATAGGCATGGCTTCGCGTCGAAGCTCATTTGCTTGGCGTCGGTATGCGGAAGTCGCTTCCACGATGTCCCAGTATTCAGATGCGGCGAAATGCTCGATGTATACGCGTTCGGCTGCTGCCCAAGATGGATACCGCGTGGGACAGTCGCAGTTTTGCGATTCTACGACGCGCTCCATGCTTTGAGCCCGATATATCTGTTGGATTAAAAGGCGCTTATAGGATTCGCGCACATTGATGTTCTGCATCCACTTCGGCTCAGGTGGCTGGTCTGGGCAAACATTTGGGTGGTTGTCGAGCGTCGGGATCAGGTTCCGCTCGGCTACGCCAGCAGTTGTGCCAAAGATCAAGAGCAGGCCAGCGACTGCGATAGCCCGTGTCATTCCGATGCCGCCTTCATTGTACCAGTCTCACGCTTCAAGAAAGTGGTGTAGCCGTAGTCGCCGGCTTCGGCGGTGATAACCTCCCACCCTTCCGCGCCGCGCTCATTCAAAGCACGTCGCACCTCGTCGTAGTCCTTTTGCTTCTTCACCGGAAAGGACAGGATATCGTATTCAAAGGTTTTCATTGGGAAGCTCCGATCTCATTGGTGCCGGGGAGGTAGAATTCGGTGATGCCGCGTTTGCCATCATGGCGACCGGCCTGGATGATTACGTCGATGGAGTTCTCGATGTACTGGATCATGTCGGCATAGGTCATCGGGATCTCGGTCTTGAGTGCGGCGATGGCCAGACGCTGCACGGCAAGTTGCGGGGTTTCTGCGTGCAGCGTGGTCATTGAGCCGCCATGGCCAGTGTTGATCGCCTCGAGGAAGGTCATGGCTTCCTTGCCGCGCACCTCGCCCAGGATGATCCGGTCGGGGCGCATGCGCAACGTTGCGGTGAGCAGCACATCGGCGGTCTGGAACTCCGCATCGCGATTGGCGATGAGGGTCACGGCATTGGGCTGGGTCGGCAGAAGCTCGGCGGCTTCCTCGATGGTGACGATGCGTTCCTCGGATGGCACGTGCGAGAGGATCTTGCGTGCAGCCACGGTCTTGCCGGTGGAGGTGCCGCCAGAGACGATCATGTTAAGCTTGTTGTCGACGCAAAAGGCCAGCGCATCGTCGATCACGCCCGCGGCCACCACTTCGCGCAGTTCGTGGGTTTTCTCGAGGCGGAGTTCTTCAAGCTTGCGTTCCTTGCCAAAAAGGAAATCAAGCGCAATCCCGTCAAGCGGCAGGCTTGAGAAGAACCGAAGGCTGATCGACATGGCCGAGAGCACGGCAGGCGGGGTGATGACCTGTGCGCGGATCGGGCGCCCCTTGTAGGTGATCGAGACCGAGACGATCGGGCGGTCCTTGCTCATCGTTGTGTTGGCGGAAGAGGCGATCTGGTTGCCGAGGTCCTTCACTTCTGTTGCGGTCAACGCCTGGTCCAGCCTCCGCATGAAGTGATCGCCCTGGAATTCGCCCCAGCAGGTGCCATCAGGGTTGATGCAGATCTCGATGACATCGTCGCGAGCGGCGGCGTCGATCCGGTCGAGCGAGGTTTCGAGATAGCTCAGCGACATGGGCTCAGAATATCTCCAGATCGCGGTCGACCATGACCGTGACGCGGGCGCCCTGGTCGACATAGATGACGGGGCCGATGGAGAGGTAATCGCCTATGACGCTGTCCGTGGCATCTGCCAGATCATCGCCAACGTCTTCGAGAGCGTCGGCGGCAGTCTCATCCTGGACTTCGGAGGCGGCAGCACTGGGTGCTGCTGAGATCAGCGAGATCAGGGCGGCCGACCCGAAACGCTCGGCGAAGCGTGTGTCCACGAAACCGGTGACGCCAGAACGGCCCAGTTCATCACCTCCGAAGGAGCTGATCTGGACGGTCTGGCCCGCGGGCAGGATGATCCGGTCCCAGGCGATGGTGACCCGGCGCTGCGCGATATCGACGCCAGCGCGGTAGCGCCCGATGAGACGGGATCCGCGGGGGATCAAGAGGCGCGCGCCATCGACGCTGTAGACATCCTCGGACACCACGGCACGGGTCTGGCCGGGCAGGGAGCTGTCAAGGGCAGTTTCCATGACGGCCTGGATCATGGTGCCCTGTAGAATCGTGTTGGAGGGATTGGCGATCACCTCGGCCTGCGTCACGGTAGAGGGCAGCGCCCCGTTCAGCACGAAATCCGTCACCTCGCCAAAAGTGCGTTCGGTCAGAGCTGTTTCATTCGCTCCGGAGGCACCGCCAAAAGCGATGGTCGGCGAGGCGATGCGCCGCTCCTGGAAGGCGCGTTCCTCCGCGGCGCGGCGTTCAAGTTCCGCGAGCCGTCTTGCTTCTTCCTCGCGCCGGAGCCGCTCTTCTTCCCGCGCGCGTAACTCGTCCTCGGTGGGCCCGATGGGTGCCGGAAGGGGCCGGTTGGCCTCAAGCTGCGCGAGCTCAAGGTCCATGCGGAGTTGCTCCAGTTCGCGGTCGCGCGCCGTGAGCTCATCGCGAAACTGCTGTTGCGCGGTTTCCGACGCGGCTTGCAGGGCCGCGATCTGCGCGGTCAGCGCGTCAATCGCATCTGCGGCAGCGGTGTCTTCCTCGACAACTGGTTCAGGGGCGTTGCGCAACTCCTCGATCTGGGCCTGCAGCGCGGTGATCTGCGCCAGAAGCTCCGCGTTGGGCTCGACTGGATCCGGTCCGACAAACACAACCTCGGGCTCGGGCGGGGGCAAGGTCTCGATGGCGCCAAAGCCGTCCCCCTCGTTTTGGAAGACATCCGGGGTGGCCGTCGGCAAGGCTTCCTCTTCGTCGGGCTGTGAGAGAAGATAAAGCAGGGCACCACCCGCGCCGATGACGAGGACCACGATCAGCGCGAGAAGGGGCGACCGGCGCTGCGCCGCCGTGGGGGCGCGGGCACTGCCTTTCTCAAGGGCGGCGAGGCGTTTTTCCAGCTCGGTGTTCTCGGTATCGCTCATGAGGCGGCCTCCGCGGGCGGGATCGCCTCGATGCAGACCACCTCTTCGCCAAGTCGCAGGACCCATTGGCGGTTTACGCCGCTGACGCGGATCACACCGTCCTCAGGGGTTTGCGTGTTGACCGTGCGTTCACGGCCGCCCGCGTAGCGGAAGATCGCTGGCACAGGTGCGTTTCTTGGAAAGGCGAAATACGTGAACGTCCCGTCATCCCAGATGCGGGTTGGCGTGAACTCGGTCCGCGCGCTGGCGCCGTAATTGTAGTTCGGCGCTTGGGCGGCGATGGCCCGGATCGGGCGCGCAGCGTCGTCAGGGTAGCGGAACTGCACAACGTAGAAGGTCGGGCTGCGGACCTCCTCGACGTTGAAATAGTAGCTTCGCCTGTTCGTGTAGACCGTCACATTGGTATGGACACCGCGCGCGACGGGCTTGATTGCAAAGGCCTGACCACCGGGGACGCCATCGATCTCGAAGCCTTCCGTGTCGCCCGCGATGATCGAGCGGATGCTTTCACCCTCACCGAATTCGACCGTGGTCACATGGGTGAGCGACACGCTGAGACGGTAGACCTGACCCTCCTGGTAGGTGGCCAAGCGCACTCGGCTGTCGTTGGGACCGCCACGCGGGATGGTTTCGGCAGAGGCGAGGCCGGGCAACAGGGCAATGACAAAAATAAGCGATCTCATATACAACAACGTCAGTTCTCCAATCTGTCGGAGCGGATGGAATATTCGCGCACGGTGAAGCCGAAGGGGTTGGTCCAGACCTCGTCGATGGAGCGGCGGGTCTCCGGGCGGAACTCGAAGAGAAGCGTCGCAGTGAAGAGGCCGGTCTGGGTGCCGTTAATGGACGTCAGGCGCTTGCGCAGGCGGACCGTCGCGCGGTTGGTTCCGATCCGGTTGATGCTGAGGATTTCCACGTCGAGCCTGGCGTTGGGGCCATAGACGGTCGGCGGGTAATTCTCGTTGGCGCTGTTCCAGATCTGGCGCAACCCGCTCTCGGCAGCTCCGTCCGAGCGGCGCAGGACGCTGCGGATGCGCAGATCGTTGTCGAGCTGGTTATAGACCTCGCGGTCGGTCACGTAGCGGAAGACCTCCGCCTCGATGATCGCCTGGTTGGCTGTGACAGACGTCGCGCCCACCGAAGCCTCGGGCAGGGCAAAGCCGGTGGCGGGATCATAGGGCACGACCACAGGCGGCGGATCGACATCGAGGATCGCGACAGCCGCCGCGCTCAGGCATCCGAGAATGCCGAAGATGAGCCCGATGAGCCCAAGGCGCTGCCAGAGGCGTTCACGGCGCAGAGCACCATAGACCAGCTCTTCTTCGATGATTTCCTGTTCACTCGCCACGCGTCATGCCTCAAATCAGTCTGCGCGCAGGTCCGGCAGCGTAAAGTCCATGAAGCGCTGCTCTTCGGCGATGGTGGCGGCATCGATCACGCCGCCTGTGCCATCGCCCACGGTCTGCACCGCTTCGAGCTGCCACATGGCGACCAGCGCGATGGCCAGTTCCGCCGTGACGCGGGTGTTGAGATCGACGCTTTCCTTCAGCTCATCCATGTCGTCGATGAGCCCGACAAGGCGGTCCACCCGCTCGAGCGATTGGCCGGCATCCTCATAGCTGTTCTGGGCGGCGGCCGAGACAAGGGCACCGGTGGTGGCCTGCGTCGCCACGCGGTTGGCCCCGGGATTGCCGCTGGTGGCCATTTCCGAGAGGGTGTCATCGTCAAATCCGAGATCGGCCAGCACCCGGTCCATCTGTGTTTCGATCTCGCCTGCGCCAGAACCGGACAGGCCGGAGAAATCCCCAGTCTTGATCGCCTCAATCGTGGCGAGGATGTCGCCGAACTCCTGGTCGAGCAGACCATTCAACTCGTCTTCCATTTCCGTCCGGATGATCTCCGGCAGTTCGGCGAGGCGGGTGAGGGCCTCGTAGGTTCTTTGCAGCTCCGCGAGTTGGTCCGTGAGAAGGCCGAGCTGTTCGCGGAGCTGCGTCAGCTGCTCGTTTTGCAAGATCTCGTCCTCGATCATCTGCCGCAGCTGCTGGATGTTTTGCGCGATGTTCTGGGTATCGACGACGGGCACGCCTTGCGCGAGGACGGGGGATAGGGCGCCAAGATGCAGACCAACCCCAAGTGTCGTGGCCAAAGCTGTCCTCAAGAGCAGATGTCCCATCATTCAATCTCCCTGATCGTAAAATCCATGAACGCGCCTTCGGCCATGCGGGCGCTGGCCTGGGCCAGCTCTTCGGCGGAGAGCACGCGGGTGCGGGCGGCCTGAAGCCGGATGCGGGCGGCCACGAGACGCACGAGTTCGGCGCGGGCATAAGTGTTGAGCGCAACGCTCTCCTGCACATCCTCGGTCTCGGAAATCCGTTCGACGATATCCGCAATACGTAGGGCGGCTTGCCTGATCGCGGCGGGTGAGTTGTTGCCATAGAAGGCCGCGCCGTGCCCAGTGAGCGAGAGGTTGGCATTGGCCAGAAGCGCGGGGTCGATCGTGCCAAGCGCTTCGATCCCGCCGATACGGGTCAAATAGAGGTTATAGCGTTCGGGGATCACCTGGACGTAGTGCTGGGTCTCGCGAAAGGGTGGCACGCCGCCATACTCGAAAACCCGGCCGGGTCCCGCGTTATAGGCCGCGAGCGCATTGATGATATTGCCGTCGAAGGTGTTGAGCTGTGTCGCGAGATAGCGTGCACCGCCATGCACCTGCAGGTAGGGGCTGTCATAGTATTCCGGATTGATGCCCAGATCGCTGGCGGTACCGGGCATGATCTGGGTGAGGCCAAAGGCGCCGACGGGAGAGCGTGCACCGATGGTGAAACGGCTTTCCTGCCAGATCAGCGCCTGTAGGAGTGCGCGCCATTGGACCGGGGAGAGGCCCGCGCGGCCAACGCCGGCAAAGCCGCTGGTCTCCTGAGCCACGCGGATAATGAGCTGCTCGATGTTTTCCGCCGCATCCCCGAACATCTGCGCACCGCCGGGATTGGGGTCGATGTCGGCATTGCCATAGACCGCCTCGACTGACCGGGCCGGATCCCCGCTGCCGCTTTCCAGCCCCGAGACCATAGCCGGCAAGCCCTGACCGCCGAAGCTGGTCTGGGCATCGAGGATGCGTTGCAGGGTTTCCAGCTGCTCCCGTTCGATCTCGGCAATGAGTTCGCGCACGGCAAGCTTGTCGGCCTGAACGGCCAAGTCAGCCTCGCGATCGCCAGTCTCGACGATGTCACGCGCGGTCAGCCCACTGTCATTGGTCGGCACGCCTTGAGACAAAGCGAGACCGGGCAGCAGGCAAAGGGCCAGGATATGAGGCAGGCTAGACTTCAATGTCGCCCTCCGGTGCGCCAAGGGGCGTGAAGGTGCAATCAGGCGAGATGGCTGTCGTGGAGGCGAGGAAGGTGAAGCAATTGGCCTGCGGTTCCTGGTACTGGGCACAGGAGGCCAACGCACCGAGCGCGGCAACGAACATCAAAATACGGGTCATGAAAGCCTCCAGAAATCAGGGCGGTCGCGGTAATCGGCGCCGACAAGCGCTTCGCCCTTTTCCATGCCGCCAAGGATGGTGAGATTGGGTCCAAGCGCGCTCAGATCGGCATCGACGACGATCGAGCCCTGATCGTCGCGGATCAGCGCCAAGCGGCTGTTGCTGCCCGTGTTGAGAAGGACATCGAGCTCCTTCTCCGTGAGGTTCAGCATGGCGTAGTCCGCTGGCTGCGCGCGGATATTGGGGAGCAGGATCTGCGTCGGCACCGCCTCGATGATGGTCTTGCCGGTCCGGGTGCGCTCGAGCTGGCTTGCGTATTGCGTCATCATCACCGCGACCGTGTTCTGTTTGCGCGCTGTCACCAGCCAGTTCGACAGCCGCTCGGCGAAATACGCGTTATCGAGGGCCTTCCAGGCCTCGTCGATCACGATGATGGTGGGGCGGCGGTCCTCGATTTCGCGCTCGACCCGGCGGAAGAGATAGGACAGGACCGCCATCCGTTCCTTGTCGGCCTCGCTGTCGAGAATGCCGGTCAGATCGAAGCCCACCACATCGCCCTTGAGCGAGAACGTGTCCTCGAGGCTCTGCCCGAAGATCCAGCCATAGCGGCCGTCCTCGGTCCATTCGAGCAGGCGCTGGTGCAGATCGCCGCCATCGTCGGTGGACACAAAAAGCGATGCGAAATCCCGCCAGTTCCGCAGGGCCGGATTGGAGGCCTGGGCATTCTGGCGCACCACTTCCTGGATGCGATTGGTCTGTGCCGGTGTGAGGGGCTTGTCGGCGCGGTAGAGCAGTGTGGTGAGCCAATCCGAGAGCCAGGCGGTGCCGCGCGCATCGGTCTCGGTCCAGAGCGGATTGAGGCCCGTGGGCTGACCGGCGTTCAGGGAGGCGTAGCGCCCGCCATTGGCGCGGACCGCCATCTCCATACCGAGACGGTAGTCGAAGACGAAGACCCGCGCCCCTGCTCGACGGGCTTGGGTCATCAGGAAGGCGGACAGCACCGATTTGCCCGACCCGGGTCGTCCCATGATCAGGGTATGGCCGCTGGTCGGTTCTTTGTCGGGCGAGCCTTGCTCGTGATAGGAAAACCGGTAGGCGCTCTGCTCCGGCGTGGGCAAATATGTCACGACCTGGCCCCAGGGGGTAAGTGCTGCAGGTTTGCCGAGCTGTGTCCGGTGGAAGGCCGCAAAATCCGCGAAGTTGCGGTTGGTGACGGCGCTGGCGCGGACGCGCTTGGGCTGGTTGCCGGGATGCTGGCTGAGGTAATGCGCCTTGGCCGCGACCCGCTCGCCGATCATCTTTACGCCTTCGGTCGCGGCGGCGTTCACGATCTCGGCGCTGAGCGTTTGCAGCTCTTCGAGCGTGTCGCAAAAGAGCGTCACGACCATGTGGTGTTCGCCAAAGCTCTGGCGCTTGGCCTCGAGGTCATCGGCGGCGATGTCGAGGGCTTCCATGAGCGAGAGGGCCGCGTCCTGGCTGGCTTGCATCTGGCGCTTTTGTCGTTTGATCCGGCCTGCCATGAGGTTGGAATTGATTGGCGTAAAGGAGTGCGTCACGATCATGTCGACCGGCAGGTTCAGCATGTCGAACATGGTGCAGGAGGTGCCTTCCGAGTACTCCCCGATGGTGAAACTCTTGCCGTAGCGATGCCCCACGACGCCTTCGGAAAGCTCGAAATGGTCGCCGTTAAACGTCACGCGGGTATTGGCGACGTTGAAGGACAAAAAGCCGTAGGTGTTGGCCGGGTAGAGCGGCAGCTCGGTGCCCGTGTTGAGCGCGCCCAAAAATCCCACCAACTCTCCCGATCCGGCTGACAGCAGGCGCGGCTTGAGCTCGGTAAGCCCCGAGAGGAAGACGTTCACGGCCTCACCGAGGCGCTGCAGGCGTTTGCGGGTCTCCTCCTTCAGTCGGTCCGGCGCGCTGCGGCTGAGGAACGGCAGGAGGCTTTTCGGAGGCGGGCGGTGAATGACGGTGAGCGTCAGTGTTTTGTCGCGGAGCCCGCTGGTCTCGAGTTTCGCGCGCCAGCGCCGGTCCACCTCGCCCGCGAAGCTGTCCTCACGGATGGGGTCGAGATCAGGTTTGATGGCCTTGGAGACCTTGTGGACGTAATAGCTGAATTCCGGCCCAAGCTGCGCGATGATGCGGGCAAAAAGCGCTGTCACCTTGTCGAGATAGGCATCGTCGGTTGTGTAGCTGTTGATCCCCTCGAGCCGAATGCACCGAAAGAGCTCGTTGACCCGGGTGCGCACGGTCTGGTCGTCGACGAGGCTCACATAGGGCAGCATATGCGCAAGCCGGGTCTCGCGCGCATACCAGTCCGGCGTCATTGTGCGGGCATCGAGCGCAGCATCACGGGGCATAGCTGTCCCCGCCATGGATGCTGCGGTTCCGGGTCGGCGGCGTCTCCTGCAGCGCCGTCATCATCACGTCGATGAAACGCGGGTCCCAATCTGCGGCCTTCCACAGCACCGGATAGAGTAGGGCGGCGAAACCCAGCACCGCGATATGCTGGACCCAGACGAACATGAGCACCGAACCGAAGAGCCAGACCATCGCGTACATGATGGGCAGGCCCAGAAGCTTCGGCGGGCGCACGAGGCCGAGAAAGAGAGGCGCGCGCTCAGCCACCGGCAAAGACCGCGGCAACGATGGTGGGGGCGGCGGCAACACCGGCGATGCCCACGAGGACCCAGAGCGCCTGGCGCAGATCGATGATGTTGAAGAACCAGCTGAGAAAGACCCCCAGAACGGCAAGCGTCGCGATGACAACGCCAAGTGGGCCGGTCAGCGCATCGACGATGCCCTGTAACAGGCTCTGGATCGGGGAGAGATCAATGCTCTGGGCGAGGGCGGGTTCGGCAATCAGCAGGAATAGCGCCAGCGAGGCGACAAAGAGGTTTGAAATCTGTTTCATGAATTTGATCCTTCCAATCGGGCCACGACGGCCATGACGCGGGCCACGTGGTTCTGGGTTTCTCGGTAGGGGGGGACGCCGCCATACTGGCGGACCGCATCGGGTCCGGCGTTGTAGGCAGCCAGCGCCAGGTGCGGATCGCCGAACGTCTCCAGCATCATCGCGAGGTAGCGGGCGGAGCCGTCAAGGTTCTGCAGCGGATCACGCGGGTCGACGCCCAGATCACGCGCCGTCGCAGGCATCAATTGACCAAGGCCAATAGCACCTGCACTTGAAATCGCATCCTGCCGGTAGGCGCTCTCAACCTCGATATTGGCTCGATAGAGAGCTAGCCAATCCGTCACGGAAAGCCCCGCGCGACGCAGGCCGGGATGGCCGGCATAGCGCAAGGCCGTGGTCTGAATCCCGGAGAGGACATCGGCGCGGGGCAGGGGAGTCGGGCGGGCAAGGGCCGCGACTTGGACGCCCTCTTGCTCGGCCTCTACCTCGCCGAAGATCGCGATCCCATCGGAGGCCGAACTCTGACCAATCCCTTCATTGTAGTTTCGAGCAAAGCTGCTCTGAGAGCGGGACGGGGTCAGGGAGCCGTCGCTCTCCATGACCAGGACCATTTGCGCTGAGGCAGGTGCTGCGACCAGCCAGAGACAGACGAGGTTAGCTGCCAGCGCCCTTGTCTGATGGGGCTTTGTCTGGCGGCGCAAATTTGTGCGTACGGCTTGTCCCCGCCTCAAGCGGCAGGTCGACATGCGCAAAACCAAGGCCAATGAAGAAAGACACCACGCCGGAGATCGTCTTGAACTCGCGGATCTTGATATCGTTGTAGGTCGTCCGCGTGCGGGCGGTGACGAGGAGCTTTTCCACCCCGTCATCAGAGACAACACGCATGATCCAGACCCCGTAATAGCTGGGGCCTTTCTTGTGTGCCGACTCTTGGCACAGGATTTCTGCGCTATAGCCGCTTTCCACGAGTTCGCGGAACCTGGCTTCCGTAACCACATTTGGTGCTTCGATGTCCCAGTTCATGGCCCGGCTCACGCTTTCTCCAATGGCGCGACCCCAGGCATTCCTACTTGAAGCCCAGAGTTACGATAGTATATTATCAACCGCAAGATGTAATATCGTGCTTTGGCTGTAGTTTGGTTACGCAAACACTAGTCACGGCCAGTGTCCGCGATCAAGGAGATAACAGGTTTGAGAAACCCAAGGTTGACATGCCTGCTCCCATTGCAAGCTATGGCCCTTCTGATCTGCGTTCCTGGGCCGGTTTTGGCGGCATCCTGCTTCGCCCCGGCCCGTCCCTTCCTGCCAAGTGATTCGCAGGCCGCGCGGGACTATGCGGCTATCATCCGCAGCGATTTCGAAAATTACATCCAGGATATCCAGAGCTATTTCCGTTGCCTCGACAGCGAACGCGCCCGCGCGTTCGAAGAAGCGCGGGAAGTCAGCGAGGACTATGGCCGATTTCTACAATTGGTAGGGGATTGATGGGCAACCTCGGGAGCATCAGACTTGCAGCCCATGGAAACCAGACGCCGATAACACCCTCATATATCTACTTTTTAGATAACAGATTTCATCCGCTAGCGACGTCACAAAAGGTATGTGACGCGTGGCAAAGACAATCAGAAGCACAGGACAGGTGGCACTTTGCCAGGCATTGGTCGACGCCCGCATCAAGGCGGGCCTCGGTCAGGAGGACTTGGCGGTCAAGCTCAAGTGCCATCAATCCCTCGTGGCGCGCATTGAAAGCGGCCAACGCCGGGTCGACGTCGTCGAACTGGTCGTCCTCGCCCGCGCCATCGGCTTTGACCCCTCCGAGGTTCTGGCGATCGTTGAAGCCGCCACGGAGCCCGACCACCGGATTTGAGCCATTTCATCTTTCGAGAACACGGGAGCTGACTTCTCCCGGTGTGAATTCGTTACCGCGAGGACGAACAGTAACCGATTTTAACGAGGCCCGGCACACGGTTGCAGCAAACGCTTTGGATCTGAGCTGCTATCCGCAACGCCAAATTGCAGGAAGTCAGTAAACAGTGAACGAAAATGAGGTCGAAGGCGTCGCGATCGCCAATTTGATTGCAGCCGATGAAGAAACCATTGTCGGCTGGGTATATCGCTGGAACACAGGTGCTCTGGCAATCCGGTGGGACATGCATGGCCCACAGCGCGTCTCAAGGATTTACCCGGATCTCTGCGATGCCGATAAAGCTGAAATCGACTTCGCGTCTCTCACGCAGCTGAATTGTCGCTACGACTGACATGGAAGAATATGGCCTTTATGGCCCTCAATTGTGTGGTTTTTCGTGCATTCCAGGTTTGATCTCGTACAAGGCTTTGCGCGACGTCGTAGTAGCTCATCAGTCAGTAATTGACCTGCTCGAAGCCGTAATTCCCGCTATAGTCACGCCACTCTATGAAGACGGATCTGTGATAAATGTTCGGGCAGTGCTCGCCCCACCGCTCAAGACCGGCATGCGCCGCGGGAAGCGCTGCGGGTGACGACGACCTCCACGAAAAATCGCCCTGGATCCCATAGGTGCCGAGGACAACGACTGCGCTGCGGTTGCAGTCGCCATCTCGCCCGGATTCGTGCTGTCGTGCATACCGTACATCGAAGACGCGGATGGACCGCACGAAATTGAACTCTGGCCCGCTGATATCGATGTCCGCGCGGTCCTGAACGAGCCGCAGGGCGAGGTCGGTGGGAACGAGATTATCTACTGGCAAGGATTGAAGCGGTCGACGGCTGTCGGTTCGGTACAAGGCTTCAAAGATGCCGCCAGCGTTGTTTTGTAACCGATCGTTCTCGTAGGAGGCGCCCATGGGACAGCGCCAGATTTGCAGCGGTGGTTCGACCGGCCAAGGTGTAATCCGCCGGATAAATTCGGCGCGGGCTCGGGCGCAAGGGACGGAAGCAGGCCAGCCGCCAGACAGGCACAAGAGGATCGCGCAATCGATCGGGTATGTCTGCGCGCGGGCGGGTATTGGCAGCGAAGAACCTGTCACGGTCAAAGCGACTGCGACCGAGGGGAGGAGCTTCTTGAGTAAATGGCGCATGCTGTGGAGCCTCCGTGATAGGAGTTCAGCATACATACAATAATATACTATCGCAACGCTAAGTATAAATTCGCATAATGAAGTTTATGTTAACCAACTGGCGCCCTGAGCCGCTAAAACATTACGATTTGATAATGCCCCGGCAAGGGCAGTGCCACCGTACCAAAGTTACTCCTTTGCGAAAGGAGCGACCATGTTCAGAACTTTCGGATTGCTCTTGGGTCTCGCAACTGCTGTAGTTCTTTTGTTTATGGTTTCGAACAGATGCTGTCTTCTGCGAAGGCATCTGATTGAAAGCTACTCTACCTTTCACTTGCCCAGGCGATTGCCGCCTTCATTTCCGCCGGGTCGAACTAACGGAGTTCTGCCGTGGTCAGCACGTCGGCGAACCTGGTTCCCCACTCCAACAAAGCCCCTTCGCCCACCACAGCGACGCGGCGGAAGTCATTCCTATGGGCTGTGTCGATTTTCAGATCTTCGAGCAGAGCGGACGGCCCATCGTAGCCTTCGAACCTCGTGAGATCGAGAACCAGGCCGGGCTTACTTGTCTCTTGCAGGCGCTCATGAAGCAGGGCGTGCATCCGTTTCAGGTCGCTTTCGCTGAGCTTGCCCTCGCAGGCGAGGCCAATCGTGTCGTCATGAGCTGTCAGTGTCTCGGTGAACATGGTTTTCCTCCTCTTTTTCCGGTTTGCCGTGACCGTAAAGGTCAGCGTTTTCGTGTGCGCGGTCTTCGTGCTCAAATTCCAGACTCGAATGACCGATGCTGAAATCGTCCTTCAGCCGGTCCTTGATCGCGGCCTTGATCTTTTCGATTTGACCCCAGCCGTCCGCTGTCAGCACGACGTGGCAGTCCAGAGCCGCCTCGTGCTCCTGCATCTGCCACAGATGCACGTGATGAACGTCCGCGACACCATCCACACCCCGCATCGCCTGAACGACGGTTTCATTATCGATGTCCGGTGGACTGCCGAGCATCAGCGTCCGAATCGGACCGCCGATCTCGGTAAATGCGAGGTAGAGGATGTAGAGAGCGATGCCGATGGTGATCGCCGGGTCGACCCACCGCATGTTGTAGAGGAGGATGAGCGAGCCGCCGATGATGACCGCCACGGAGGCCAAAGCGTCCGATAGGTTGTGCAGGAAGAGCGCACGGATGTTCACGCTGCCTTTCTGCATCGAATAGGTGAGCAGCGCCGTCAACGTGTCGACGACCAGTGCCACACCGCCCAGGATCACCACCGTCCAGCCCTGTACCTCTGGTGGGTCGATCATGCGCATGCCACCCTCGTAGATCAGGTAGAAGCCGATCAGGATAAGTGTCGTGTAGTTGATGAGCGCTGCGACGATTTCTACCCGCCCATAGCCGAAGGTCATGCGCTTGTCCGCCGGGCGGCGAGCGATCTTACGCGCGAAGAAGGCGATCACCAGCGACGCCATGTCCGAGAAATTGTGGAGGGCATCCGCGATCAGCGCGAGGCTGCCGGAAAGGATCCCGCCGACGATCTGCGCGACCGTCAGGAGGCCGTTGGCCCAGATGGCGATGGAGACGCGACGATCACCGGATTGAGGATCGATGTGGGCGTGGCCGTGATCATGCGGCACGGTTCGTCTCCTCATGGCGGTGGTTCGGCCGATCGAATCCGGGGACCGGCGGCAAGATTCCGCGGCGGATGCGGCGAACCCTGGCATTCATCCAGTGACGGATGACGTGGCGATAGAGCAAGTCGCGCACAAATCCGAAGTTCTGGCGGTGATTGACCCATCCGTCGCCCAAGTCCACCTCTACCCAGGAGTGGAGGATTTCGGACGGCGCGAGGGGATAGACGAGTTCCGGAACGACGCCTCTCTGAAGCGCCTTGTGGATTGTGAACCCGTGCAGTCGGCAGCGAACTCCCACGCCACGCAGCAGGGCCATGAGGAGCGTGCCCTTGGTGTTGCACTGCCCGTGGCCATCTGCGAGGACCTCGGACGCCGGAATGTCGTCGGCGCGGTTGTAGCCGAAGGTAATCTCGTTCCTGACGAAATCGTAGATGGCCCCAATTCGGTCGTCGCTGGGAAGGTCTGCCCAGCCGCGCTCCTCGATCAGTTTTGCAATTGAGGTCGCGTCAAAATCCAGCAGCCGGGTTTTGGCCAAATGAGGGTCGGCGGGGTTCACGGGATACCTCCTCGAATCGTTCACGAGAATATGTAGTTGCTACAGTCACTGTAGCTTCAAGCCCCGATTTCAGGCCGAGTCCTTGGTTACCTGATCGTCATTGTGCACCGCCTTGTGGTGTTCACCATGCGCGTCTCTCAGGATTCCGACGCCACCCCAGGCCGCGATGCCGGCGACAATCACGCCCACGACAAGGTCCGGCCAATTCGTTCCGAGCCAGGCTACGAGCCCGCCTGCGACGACGATTCCGAGATTGGCCGCGAAGTCGTTCCAGCTGAACGTATTCGCCGCTCGGATGTTTACGTCTGGATCGCGAAGCCGTGCCAGCAGCCAGACGCAAAGTGCGTTGATGGCCGCCGCTACCAGCGCCATGACAATCATGATCGTGCCAAGAGGATCCGATCCGCCGACGTAGCGGCGCCACGCGTCATACAGGATTCCAAGGGCGAAGAGGATCAGCAGGCCGCCCGAAACGTTCGCCGCTCCGCGCTTCCACTTGGCGGAGCGGGACAGCGCGAAGAGGCTGATCGCGTAGACGAAACTGTCCGACAGATTGTCGAGGCCATTGGCGATAAGCGCGCTTGACTCGCCGAATGCGCCCGAGGCGAAGAAAGCGACTGCCAGCCCGATGTTGAGACCCAGCACGATCCAGAGTGTGCGTCTTTCCGTTGCGTTTCTCTGCTCCGCCATGCCGGGTATCCAAATTAGTGAATTGCCAATGAGTAACTAACACCGGGCTTTTTGCGTTCCGATCAAAGGTCGTCGAAATTGCTCAGGCGCCGATCTCTTCATGGTCGGTCAGGCATTCGGAATGGTCGCGCAGTACCTCGAGCACACGGCAATCAGAAGTCTGTCCGCCGCTGCACTCATGCACCATCCGCTTCAATTCCGTCCGCAGCGCCTCGAGCCGCGCCAATCGTTGCTCGACCTGTTTGAGTTGCCGACGGGCTATTGCATCCGCCTCAGCGCAGGACTTTCCCGGATGATCGCTGAGATCGAGGAGCTCACGGATCGCGTCCAACGAGAACCCCAGTTGCCGTGCGTGCCGGACGAATGACAAGCGGTCGAGTTCGGCGTCGCCATAGCGTCGTTGGCCCCCCTCGGTCCTGCCGGGCTCAGGCATAAGTCCGATCTGCTCGTAATACCGGATGGTCTGCACCTTTGTTCCGGTCTTCTTCGCCAGCGTCCCAATCGTCAGCATTTCCGCTCCCCACATTACCTACAGTGGGTGTAGCTTTATGCGGTGCGCATCACAAGCTTCACCCGAGTTTCACAGATCGGTGATTGTTGGCCGATCGATGACAATCACGCTTGAACCTACAGTAGCTAGAGGATGTAAACGCACACAAAATATAGAATCAGGTTCGGGCGGAGCGGCGTGAGGCTTTCAGGTCTTCAGAAGGTATTGTGGGTGTTGGCGGGCGCGGCGGCGTTCGTTTTCATCTGGCTGTTGCTATGGTCCGACTACCGTGCCGATCTTGCCCGCACCGAGAGTGAACCACCGTTTCTTGCTGATTTCGAACTGACCGATCATCGCGGCATGGTCCAAACGGACGAAGATTTCGCAGGGCGCTGGATGCTGGTCTTCTTTGGCTTCACCAATTGCCCCGACGTCTGTCCGACAACACTGTCCGAAGTCGCGGCCGTGATGGAGGGCCTGGGCGATGAGGCAGCAATGGTTCAGCCGATTTTCATAACGATTGATCCGGAGCGGGATACGCCGACTGCACTTGCCGAGTATGTGCCCCTGTTCGACGCAGGGATCATCGGGCTGACCGGTACACCGGAGCAGATCGCCGCGACATCCGAAACCTTTCCGATATTCTTTGAGCGGATCGAGCAGGCGACTGCGCCGGGCGGATACACGATGGGTCACACGTCGCATCTTTTCCTTTTCGACACGCAAGCAGGCTTCGCGGACTCCTGGCCCTACGGCACGCCCGCCGAAGAGATCCTCGCCGATCTGAGACAGAGGATCTGATCGTCATGACCCGACTTTCCGGAGAGACGGCCCTTGGCCTGGCCTGGATCATCGCGCTCACCGCGTCGCTTGCCGTGCTCTTCATCGGCGAGGTTCTGGGGCAGACACCTTGCGTGCTCTGCTGGTTCCAGCGTGCCTTCATGTTCCCCTTGGCCATCATCCTCGGGCTTGGGCTGTGGTGGCAGGATCGGCGCGTGGGTCGCTACGGGATCGCGCTGGCTTTGGGCGGTGCCGCCGTCGCGCTTTGGCACTTGGGCCTCTATGTCGGCGTTATCCCCGAGCGTATCCAGCCCTGCACGGCGACCGGCCCATCCTGTACCGACGACAATCAACTGGTCTTCGGCATTCCGATTCCTTTGATGGCGCTCGTCGCCTTCGCGATGATCGGTCTGCTGTCGGCTCTCTCACTGAAGGAAACACAAAAATGAAACGACGCGGCCTCATCCTGTCCGTTCTCGCGCTCGGGGTCGCCGGTTTCGGCGGTGCCGCCTGGTATGCCACCCGCCCCGACCCGATTGCCGCGTCCGATCCCATCGACCCTGAAATGGCCGACGCGCTGATCCGACCCTATTCCCCGATCCTCGGGCCCGAGGATGCGCCCGTAACCATCGTTGAATTCTTCGACCCGGCCTGCGAGGCATGCCGCGCTTTCTATCCGGTCGTCGAGGATATCATGGCGGAGCACGGAGACGCGGTGCGCGTTGTAATCCGCTATACGCCTTTTCACGGCGAGGCGTCGGTAGAAGCGATCCGTGTGCTCGAGGCGGCGCGCATGCAGGACGTGTTTGAACCTGTGCTCGAGGCAGTCTTGCGAGAGCAGCCCAGATGGGCGTCTCACGGGACCCCGGCACCCGGATTGATCCTTGAGATTGCAGCAAGCGGAGGTCTGGATGTCGAAGCTGCCCGGACACAGATGCTGGCCCCCGGTGTTGTGGCGGTGCTCAACCAGGACCGCGCCGATGTCGAGACAGTCGGGGTCCGCCAAACGCCCACGTTCTTCGTGAACGGCAAGCCTCTCGATCCGTTCGGTGAGGCCGAATTGCGGAGGCTGGTGGCAGTGGAAGTTGCGGCAAGCCAAAGCTGATTTGCGGAGGCAGGAGAAACGAGTGGTGAAGAAGTTGAGATATACCAATGCATTGGCCGTGCTTTTGACGGTTGCAGGGCTGTCGGCCCCCGCACTGGCCGGTTCGGAGGATGTCGTGGTCGAGAATGCGTGGTCCCGCGCCTCGATCGGCGTCAACAGGCCAGGTGCCGCCTATATGACCGTGCGCAACACGGGTGAAGACGCCGTTACGCTGACCGGACTTGCGACACCGCTGGCAATGATGCCCGAGATCCATGAGTCGAAAACCAACTCCGATGGCGTCAGTTCCATGGCGCCTGCAGGCGAGATCACGATTGAGCCCGGCCAAAGCGTGGCATTGGAGCCGGGCGGGTTGCACGCCATGCTCATGAAGCTGCAAGAGCCGATGACCGAAGGCGAGAATTTCCCGCTGACACTGACCTTCTCGGATGGCGGCAAGGTGACGGTCGAGGTCCCAATCCTCGGAATCGCCGCGCGTGGACCGGAGGGCTGATGCAACGTCGGCAGCTCCTTCTATACGGCGCAGCCGGTGCCGGCGTTCTTGGCCTGACGCTCTTCGTGGGCTGGTGGCGGGTGGACGGGCCCGGTGCGCCTGAACCAAAAGGGCAGCGGCCCCTGCCCCTATCGGCGATGGAGTTCCGGCTGACCGACCACGAGGAAAATGAGGTAGGGCCTGGCAACCTGATCGGTCGTCCCACAATGGTGTTTTTCGGGTTCACCTACTGCCCGGACGTCTGCCCGACGACCCTATCGGATATTTCCGGCTGGCTTGAGGAACTGGGCGACGAAGCATCAGAGATGAACGTGGTCTTCATCACGGTCGACCCGGAGCGGGACACGGTCGAGGCCATGGCCGAATATGTCGGCTATTTTCATCCGGTCATTCGTGGCTGGACGGGGCCGGAAGACCAAATTGCCCGCGCTGCAGAAGGGTTTCGTGCCTCATTTGAGCGCGTCCCGACTGAGGGCGGCGGCTATACGATGAACCATACGGCAAGCGTATTCCTGTTCGATGCCGAGGGTGAGCTCGTCACCATGATCGACTATCACGAGCAAAGAGAATTCGCGGTGCCGAAGATCCAGCGCGCACTGACAGAAGACGTAGAGGGGGCAACATGAAGATAAGAACTGTCTTGGCGGCCGTTGCGGTCGCAGGCGCATTTTCGGTGACCGCCATCGCCATCTCTGGCGTTCTGTCCAAAGAACCGGTGCCCCCTGCGATTGCTGAAGCGACCCTCTGGACTCCCAATCCGCTTGCGCCGCCTCGGATTACCGAAACCAATTCGGTCCGCCCTACACTCGCCCAGGCGGATATCGCATTCGAGTTCAGACCCCGGCCGCTCCTGACCGTTTCCCCCGCTGATACCTCCTTGCCATCTATCGAGCCCCCGCTGGTCACCTGGTCGCGGGAGATTGCGTCCGGCGAGACGCTTGATGCGGTCCTTTCCGATGCGGGGCTGGATGCTTCGGATCGCGCCGAAATCGCCTTGGCGATTGGCACGGAATACGATCTGCGCCGTCTGCGTCCGGGTCACATCATTACGGTGGTTTCCACAACGGACGACAACCCGCGTCGTGTAGAGCTCGCCGTCGAAGACGGTGTCCGGATAGAGGCGGTCTTCGGCGAACAGCTTGCCGCCCGCGTGTTGGACCCGGATCCCGAATTGGTGACTTTCGCCGGCGAGGCGGTGATCGAGAGCTCGATTTTCGCCGCCCTGAACACGGCAGACATCCCCGCCCGTTTTGCGGTGGACCTGGCGCAGATGCTGGGCGGCACCGTGGATTTCCGTCGTGATCTTGCGGGTGGCGAGACGATGCGCCTCCTTTGGCGCGAGGCCCGAGACGGGAACAAGAGGATTGGTCAGTCCGAGCTTGCCTTTGCCGCACTGGATATCGATGGCTCGGTCTATGAAATCGTCTGGCCGAACGACGGCAGCGGCCAAGCGACGATCTATGTCGACGGAGAAGTCCTGCGCGTGTTTGCGCAACCGGTCGAAGGTGCACGGCTGAGTTCTGTGTTCGGGCGCCGCACCCATCCGGTCTACGGCAATGTACGGATGCACACAGGAGTCGACTTCGCGGCGGCGCGCGGCACGCCGGTACAGGCGACGGCGCCGGGCCGCGTTAGCTTCATCGGCCGACGCGGTGGGTATGGCCGGGTCGTCGAGATCGCTCATGGCTCCGACACCCTGACGCGCTATGCGCATCTGAGCGCCGTACCGGACGGGCTCACACAAGGGCAACGCGTGATGGCCGGAGATATGATCGGGCGGGTCGGTGCGACGGGTACCGCGACAGGCCCCAACCTACATTACGAAGTGCTGGTGGACGGTCGCCCAACCGACCCTCTCTCTGACGACCGATTGGCAGAGGCGGCCGAGCGTGAAGCGGACGACACGGCCGCGCTTGAGCGACTGCGTGAGGCGCGTTCACTTCTTGCTGAGAGGCTCGCCAGCGAATTTGCACAGACGACAACCGAAAGGCTTTGATCCATGAAACGATTTACTCCCGCCCTTGCCATCGCATTTGCCTTGCTTCCTGCGGCGCAGGCCGTCGCAGAGGCGATTCAGATCGACGTCCGGAAGACAAACGGCTGCGGCTGTTGCCTGTCCTGGATGAAGCACCTCGAGGAGAATGGCTTCGCGCCGATGGGCGAGGACATGTTCGGAGGATCTCTTGTGCGCTTCAAACTCGACAATGGCGTGCCGCAGCGCATGGTCTCCTGCCATACGGCTTTGGTCGACGGCTATGTGATCGAGGGCCACGTGCCGGCGGCTGACATCCAACGCCTGCTGGAGGACCGGCCAGACGCGGTAGGCCTGGCGGTGCCGGGAATGCCCTACGGGTCGCCCGGCATGGGACCGGAGGACGACCGGGAGGCTTACGATGTCTTCCTGATCCACGAAGACGGATCGACCGAGGTCTACACCAGCTACTCGGCTCCTGACTGAACTCGCGGCAGAACCTTAACAATTGGAACCCCTCTCCCCCATAGCGCTTGGCTTTCTTGGAAGCCTGGCCGCCGGATCGCTGACCGCGGTCGGGGCGGTCCCCGTTCTTTTTGGGCGCATCCCGTCCCGGGCCACGCGCGATCTGCTGCTTGGCTTCGCGGCGGGTGTCATGCTCGCGGCTTCGTTCTTCTCGCTGATCATCCCGGCTCTCGACGCAGCTGAAGGACAGTTCGACAACGGTGCTCTCCCGGCGGCCATCGTATGTGTTGCGATCCTGCTTGGCATGGGCGCGGTCGCTCTGATGAACGAACGGCTACCGCATGAACATTTCAAGACGGGGCGGGAAGGTCCCGACGCCGCATCGCTGCGGCGCGTCTGGCTTTTCATCATCGCGATCACTATCCACAATTTTCCCGAAGGGCTTGCCGTCGGCGTCGGGTTCGGGGCTGACGGTTTGTCGGGCGGGTTGCCACTTGCGATCGGTATTGGATTACAGAATGCCCCCGAAGGTCTGGCGGTGGCGGTTTCGTTGCTCGGCGAGGGCTATTCCAGGCTTCGCGCCTGGGGCATCGCCGCTCTGACCGGTCTCGTCGAGCCCGTCGGTGGACTTCTCGGCGCAGGGATTATCAGTCTTTCGCAACCGCTGCTGCCCTGGGGTCTCGCCTTCGCAGCAGGTGCGATGCTCTACGTCATCAGCCACGAGATCATTCCGGAAACCCACCGATCCGGCCATCAGAACAGGGCGACGCTCGGCCTCGCCGTTGGTCTTGTGATCATGTTGTTCCTCGACGTCTGGCTGGGATAAGCTGATGAGAACTTGCCTCTTCGTCGGTCTGCTTGCTGCGCTGATCGCCTTTCTTGTCGATCAGGCAACGAAGGCAATCGTTGTGTCCAATGCGACTGTTCTTAGTTCCGGCGTATCGGTCTTTCCCGGCTTCAATCTCATCTACCTGCGCAATGACGGAGTGACCTTCGGGCTTCTCGGCGGCGCGCCGTGGTGGAGCCTTGTCTTACTGGCGCTTGGCATCTGCGTCTGGCTGGCGTTCATGCTGGTCCGTACCAGCAGCCGGGTCGAGGCCATTGCCTATGGTGCGATCATCGGCGGTGCACTCGGCAATATTCTGGACCGCCTGCGCTATCGTGCGGTGACGGATTTCCTCGATTTCTACATCGGGACGGCGCACTGGCCTGCCTTCAACATGGCCGATGTTTTTGTGGTTGGCGGCGTGATGCTGCTGCTCATTGCGCCGTGGGTTGGCGCTCGACTTCAGACCGATTCATGAAGCCGGGATTGCCGCAGTTCGTTAGTGAGGACCTGAACCTGTTCCAGCGCATGGGTCTTGCCCTTGCTGCCGGCGGATTGACGGTTTTGACTCTTCCGCCGTTTTCTTGGCTCATCGCGGTCCCTGTCGCCTTCTCCGTGCTCTTTATCGTTCTCCGGAACATCTCAACCTCGCGCGCTTTCCTTGTCGGTTGGGCTTTCGGACTGGGCCAATTCGGGATTGGAATTTCCTGGATCGCCGAGAGCTTTTACGTCGATGCCGAACGTTTCGGCGCACTGGCGATTCCGGCGGTCGCGGGTCTGTCCGCCGGACTTGCCATCTTCCCGGGCATGGCGGCGATGCTTTTTGCCGCCATCATGCAGCGCCGAGCTGTCGGCGGCATTGCGGCGGGCCTGCTGTTTGCAACCTGCTGGGTGGCCACGGAATGGCTGCGGGGTCATGTCCTGACAGGGTTTCCCTGGAACCTTGCCGCTTATGCCCTTGTCGACTATGCCGCCCTGCGCCAACCCGCCGCCTGGGTCGGAAGCTACGGTTTGGGCTTTCTCACGGTCTTCATCGGCATATTGCCAGGTGTGTTGACTGTGGCGGCGCCAAAGAGACGCGCGCCTGTTCTCGTGCTCTTCGCCGTTGCTGTGGCGGGTTTCTGGGTTGGCGGTGCGCTTCGGTCAGGGCAGGACGTGCCGCCGACAGACGTTGCTTTGCGCATCGTCCAAGGCAATGTGCCACAAGTCGAGAAGTGGGTACCGGGCAGCCGCCAGCGAACCTTGGAAAAATACCTGGGCTTGTCCGCGCAACCCGGACGTTTCGATTTGCTGCTTTGGCCGGAAACGGCCTTCCCCGGCTTTCTGGACGAAGATGCTGCGGCACGCGCGCGGATATCTGCAGCTTTGCCAGACGGCAGGATCCTACTGACAGGTGCGCCTGACCGAGTGGAGGGCGATGGGGGAACCAGATATTTCAACACGGTTCAGGCCTATGACGGCAGCGGCGAGGTTCTGACGGGGTATGCAAAACATCATCTTGTTCCGTTCGGGGAATATGTGCCCCTGAAAGGCTGGCTGCCCATCGAGCGGCTGACCGAAGGGTTGGGCGATTTCACGCCGGGACCAGGGCCGCGCACGCTGGCGATCCCTGGCGCGCCTCTGGTCGCGGTGGCGATCTGTTACGAGATCATCTTTCCGGGCCACGTGGTCGATGACCTTTTCCGCCCCGACTGGATATTCAACGCCACAAATGATGCCTGGTTCGGAACCAGCATCGGACCCGAGCAGCACCTCGCCTCCGCGCGGATGCGCGCGGTCGAGGAGGGACTTCCCGTGGTCCGGGCGGCCAACACTGGGATATCCGCGATCATCGACGCCAATGGAAATGTCGTCGCGCGTCTTGATACCGGGGAAACAGGCACCATTGATGCCGGCCTGCCGGGCGCGCGTACTCCAACGCCCTATGCGCGGTTCGGCGACTGGACCTTGTTGGTTCTTGTTTTTGGGTGCTGGGTCTTCGGCTGGCTGGCCAGTTTGCTCGGACGAGATCCCGATGCGCGGCATTTTGGAACGGAGGTATCCTGATGCTTGTGATCGTGAGCGCTATCGGAGGCGCGATCTGGGGTGGCTATCTGGCACGACGGAGGAGGGGGAATCACCTGGATATCCTCCAATATGCGGTAGCGTCTGCGATCGCCTTCGGACTTGTCGCCCTGTTTGCAACCATCGTGCTGTCGCGGGTTCTCGGCTAGCGAGCTTCGAAATTGCGCAAACGTGTCAGCGGCTTGAAGACCTGATAGCTCGAGGTCCCGATAGAGAATCGCGCGAATGTGCATCTAGGCGAGCTCATTTCTGATTGAGCCGTCGCTCGAACGCCTCCAATGTCGTCCCGCTGACGTGATGCTCGATCCCTTCCGCATCGCGTTCCGCGGTCTCTTCGTCGATTCCCAGGCTCAGAAGAAAGGCGACGACGACCCTGTGGCGGCGTCGACAGATCTCCGCGAGGTCCTGCCCGGCATCGGTGAGGAATATCGCGCGGTATGGCTCCCGCCGGACCAGACCAGCAGCCTTGAGCCGCGAGATGTTCTTGGTCACGGTCGGCGGCTTCACGCCAAGCCGCTCGGCGATCTCGACCGGTCTGGCCTCCCCGCGCGTCTCGATCAGTTCCGCGATCAGTTCGACGTAATCCTCCGCCATCTCGCTTTCATGTGCCTGACGCACGGTCGCAAAGCCATCGGCCTGCGCCTCGGGAGCCCGGTCGACCGCTTCGAATGGCTCACGCCCTTGTGATTGTAGCTTTGTCATACTCGGGACTTTGCAGCGAAACAGCGGGATTGACAACTTGTTTGCTTCGGGTAGATAAGTTAGCCATGTCTAACTTTTTACTTTGGAGGCCGTGGTGATGCGAAATATTATGAGAGTGCTGCTCGCCACACTCGCAAGTGCGCTCCTCCTGTCCGGACCTGTCGCCGCGACGCCGGCCAAGGAGGCGCCTTGGCTTCCCGAGGCAGCGGCCTACCGTCTGACGCTCTTTCTTGGAAATCTCGAGCCTCTGCCCTGGGACGACATCGAGACCGCCTGGACGGAACCCTACCGGGGTTCGGAATTCTCTGTCGGGGCGCTGGCGTGGCTGGACCGCAAAAGCGATATCGAGCTACCGAAACCGCCGGATCAATGACCGTGCGCCAGTGCTCCTTTCGCCATCTGCTCGCCCACCGGTTCTCCGCCTGAAGGCCCGGCCTCAACCTGATGGCCGTTCAGGAGCCGAAGTGCGTTGGCGACCACCAGCAGAGACACGCCTACATCCGCAGCAATGGCGCCCCACATTGAGGCCATACCGAACGCGGTCAGCCCGACGAACAGCGCCTTGGTCGCCAGCGATATGCCGATATTCTGGTGGATGATCGTCATGGCACGGCGCGAATGGCCGATAAGCCAGGGTACCTTGCCGATGTCGTCGGTCATCAGCGCGATGTCGGCCGTCTCGATCGCGGCATCCGATCCGACAGCGCCCATGGCGATGGCATAATGCGCCCGCGCCATGGCCGGTGCGTCATTCACACCGTCGCCGATCATCGCCACCATGTCGTGGCTTTCGACGAGTTCCTCAATGGCCGTCACCTTGTCTTCTGGCAAAAGTTCGGCGCGCACCTCGTCGATGCCGACTTCGGCTGCCACCGCGCGCGCGGTGCGTTCGTTGTCGCCCGTCAACATCACGATGGTCTTCACACCCTGCGCATGCAGACGCGCAACGATCCCCTTTGCATCTGGGCGGATGCGGTCGCGAAGCTCCAGTACGCCGGTCACGCCGGTCTCGTCACCCACGGCAACGAGGGTGCTCCCTGCCCCTTCGATCCGATCCCGCAGATCCGCCGGAATGGCATTGCCGAACCCCTTCTCTTCGGCGAAGCGATCCGAGCCGAGCCAGATAGCGCGCCCGTCGGCGCGTCCTTCCAGACCGCGCCCGGGCACGGTACGGGTGTCCTCTGCGGCAGACACGGAAACACCATCGGCTTCGGCGCGCGAGAGGATGGCGCGTGCCAGCGGGTGTGAAGACCGCGCCTCCAGGCTTGCTGCCAGCGCCATGAGATCGCGTGCGGAAACGCCGACCAGTGGGTGAACCGCCGCCACCTCAGGCTCGCCCATGGTGATCGTCCCGGTCTTGTCCATCGCCAGTGCCGTGGTCCGCCCCGGCGCCTCGACATAGGCGCCGCCCTTGATGAGCACCCCCGCCCGTGCCGACGCGGTCAGCGCTGCCACGATGGAGACCGGCGTAGAAATGACCAGCGCGCAAGGACATGCGATGACCAGAAGGACCAGAGCATTGTAGAACCAGTAGTCCCAGGCGCCGCCGAGCAGCAGTGGCGGCACCAGCGCGATGGCGATCGCCAAAGCCATCACGATGGGTGTGTAGATGCGCGCGAACTTGGCCACCCACTGTTCGACCGGCGCGCGGCGGGCATGGGCATCGCCCACCATGCGAATGATTTTCGCGAGCACCGTGTCCGAGGCGGCCTTCGTCGCCCGCACCGTCAGTGTGCCCTCGCCGTTGATCGTGCCGGCATAGACCTCGTCGCCTGGTTCCTTGGGCACTAGCGCGCTTTCCCCAGTAATTGGGGCCTGATCGACGGCCCCTGCCCCGTCCACGACCTCACCGTCGAGGGGGATCCGGTCGCCGCCGCGCACGATAAACCTTGCATTGACTGCCACGGCCGCGGCCGGAACGTCGGATTCAGATCCGTCGTCGTAAAGAACCCGCGCCGTTGGCGGCGCCAGATCGAGGAGCGCGGAAACCGCATTACGCGCCCGCCCCACGCTCCAGCTCTCAAGATAAAGCGAAAGCGAGAAGAAGAAGGCGACCGTCGCGGCCTCAAAAAACTCGCCGAGGCCGATGGCGCCCGCGACGGCCACCACCATGAGCAGGTTCATGTCGGGGCTAAGCCTCCGCGCCGAAGACCAGGCCTTGGGCGCGACAAGCCAGACGCCAAAAAGAATCGCGACGGCGAAGATCCCTGCTTCCACCATAGGCATAGGCACCTCGCCATGGCCCGCAAAGAGCCCGAGCGCGCCGCCCATGCCGGTCTCGACAATGTGAAAAAGGAATCCCGCCGCCCAGAAGCCGCCGCTCAACGAGGTAAAGCGCTTCTGACGTGCCAGATGCGCCGCCTGGTCCTCTGCTGCGTTGTCGGCATCCCATGGCTTGGCGCTCATGCCGGTCGTTGCGACCAACTGCGTGACTTCGTCGTCTGGTATCCTCTCGGCGCTATCGAGGATGGTCATTCGCCCGTTGATCACGTCGAATGCCAGGTGTTCGGTTCCGCCCACTTTCGGCCCGACAACCCGGTTCAGGATCGCCACCTCTTCGGCGCAATCGAGCCCGGAGACCTGAAAGCTCCTTCCGCCAGACGGCGCTGGCGCCGTGGACGCGACGTCCTTGCTGGCGTCGCAACAGGAGTTGCCTCTTGGGTCAGAATGCTCTTGATCACCCGGATGGCCGTGATCGTTGCGGTTGCCGTCGGAAGACATGGATTGACCTCAGGATTCATTGATTCCACATTGACATAGCCCCTACAGTAACTAGAGCTTCAAGGGCAACAAGTGGATATTCGTCCAGCAAGAAAGGCGCCCTGCGGAGGCTTGAAGCTAGCCGCCCCCTTGAAACGACGCGGTTGGAGCAACGCTTGCCGGTACGAAGCGATCAGAATGAGTGAGGTAGACATGCAGAAACGAAACGCGCCGATTATCGCAGCGACATTGGTGCTTGCTGGCTGCGCGGTGCCAACGCTGGACGACGGCGGCGCTCGCAACGAAGTGGGAAGTGTTCCCGAGGCCGTCATTGCCCTTGCTGCGCCTGGTCAGGATCTCACCACGGCGCGGCTTCGTCCCGAGGATGGCTGTTATTGGTATGAACACAGCGGTCCGGTGGAAAACACCTTGGTTCCGCTACGCTCGGCAGGTGGCAACCCCATCTGCACTTCGCGCCAGTCCTGATCAGCCCATAGATGCGTCAAGCCCACGCGTAACACATGATGCGCCAGTCAACTTCTCGGGGTGACGCTGTCTTCCGCCGAGTACAGGAATGCCGTCGAGCCAATCTCGACGTTGGGATAGAGATCATTGATGTGTGCCATGACCATTCGGACGCAGCCGGAACTCGCACGGCCGCCAATGCTTCTTGGATACGGTGTCCCGTGAATCCTTAGATAGGTGTCTCGGTCGCCGACGAAGAGATAGAGGGCTCGCGATCCGAGCGCGTTTTCAGGTCCGGGTTCCATACCGTCAGCGATATCGGCGTAGAGCTCTGGGTCGCGGTCGATCATGTTTTGTGTCGGCTGCCAATGCGGCCACCTGACCTTGCGCTTGATCGTATAGGTGCCCGGTTCGTAAAGTTTACCGCGCGCGATCGCCACGCCATAGCGCATCGCCGTGCCGCCTTCTTCGATGTGGTAGAGATAGCGCGCAACAGCATCGACATGGATATCACCGGGTACAAGTCCGTCCTTCGCGAGGACCCGCTGTGGCAGGAAGCGAGGGTGAAGGCCCCAAGGGTTGGACGTGGCCGGGTCGTAGCCGGGAGGTGTAACCTGTGCGTCCCAAGCTGCCTTCTGCGCATCGGTAGGCCACGTGTCTGCAAGGAGCGGGCTGGATATCGATGCCGAAAACAGCGCGGTGGTCGTCTGGATGAAATGTCGTCTTGTCAGCATATAGATTGCTCCGTTCACGCATTGGACGGCAAACCGAACCTTACCCCGAACGCAGTGTTGTTCGCCCGGGAAGGAGTGAGGCGTTATTGGCAACTTGCTCCATGGTGCCGTTCTTTGTCGGTGGCTTAACTCCTAAAGCTACTAGAGGTTCAAGAAAATTTTCTGTTATCAATAGACGCTGCTACTAATGGAGCTATCCGATCCGTCCCAGAACCGGAAATACGTCGAGCATCCAGTATGACAGCGCGCTCAACTGCCCTGTCATCATCGCCAGCCCCATCAAGATCATCACTATGCCCGCAAGCTGGTGGAGGCGGCGGCCAACCCGGCCGATGGCCCGCAACCGTCCCGCGATCTGGTCGGTGAATCCGGCCACGATCAGAAACGGTATTCCAAGGCCGGCGGAATAGACGGCAAGCAGCATGATACCTTCGCCCATCGTGGCACTCGCCGCACTGGCTGTCAGGATCGCGCCGAGGATCGGGCCGATGCACGGAGTCCAGCCGAAACCGAAGGCAAGACCGAGGACATAGGACGCAGCGGGTTGGCCCCCGGGGATGTTGAGATTGAATCGGAAGTCGCGTTCCATGACCGAAACACGCGCGGCTCCTATCATGAAGAGCCCGAAGAAAATGATGATGCCGCCCCCAACGAGGTTGAGTTCATACCGCCACCGAAGCAGGGCCTGACCCATTGCAGTCGCGGATGCGCCAAGTCCCATGAAGATGGTGGAGAAGCCGAGGACAAAACACAGGCTTAGCCAGACCGCGCGCGACGGCGAAGCGCCGACCACCCCGCCCTCAGCGGCTGTGCGCCCGGTTACGTAGGAGACATAACCTGGCACAAGAGGTAGCACGCAGGGGGACAGAAATGATATCGTGCCGGCTAGGAGGGCGGCGGTGAGGGCGCGCGCCAAGTGATGTCTTCGTCGACCCAGATCAGCAGGGACCCCCGCTTGCGCAGCGATGCGTTGTAGCTGGACCAGTTGGTCGTACGATAGCGGGCGGGAGATGGGTTGCTCATGGAATGCGGCTAACAGCATGGGTTCGCGAAGGGAATCCTGAGGCGTCAGACTTGTGCAACAACGCCCCGTATCATCGACCTAGTGGTGCCCACATGGCAGGCTATTTCAATGGATAGATTTTTCTCTATCAGTATGCCCGCGGCTCAGTTTGTTAGAAATGTCCTGCTGTTCAGCTTCGCTGCATTACTGCCGGTCCTGTTGTTCTACGTCTTACTGGCTCCGGGCTTTGCTCCGGCTCTTGCTGCCGGCGGACCGGCACTCATGCGCTTTCTAAGGCAGGTTGCGACCAACGGTTTGCCCGTGGTTTTTGCCGTCAACTATGTCAGTTTTTTCCTTTTCGCTATGACAAAGCAACCAAAGGCGGGCTCAAGAGACACGGCGTTTTTCGTGCTGGTCGATGTCTTGCTCAGAGCCCTTCTCTTTCCAGGTCTCCACGTGCTGATATACGTTCTATCTGCCGACTGGTTCGGGTCATTCGGCGGCAATCGTTCAACCGCTTTGGCGGTTGTATCCCCGACTCTTGCGCGTTCGGCGTTTTTCGAGAACATCTCCGGCGTTTACCTCTATGCGACTATGATAAGCGCGTTGCCGCTCTACGTCTCGGCTTTCGGGCGGTCGGAATTTCTTGGACCGGTTGTACGTCGCTTGCCCATGAACACGGGCGTGATGCTGCTTGCCCTGGCTGCGTTTGCCTTGTCGGTCGGGCTGATCACGATCGGCGCACAAGGCATCGCATCTCTTCAGGCCAGGTGATGGCAGGCTAATCACCGTGGGCGTGGGCGGGGGCGGGGGCGACTTGCGGTGCCACCCATTGCGACAAGTAAACGCGCTCGAAGGCGAACACAGCGATCATCCCGACAGCGGCGTAGAGAACGATCATCGGGTCGCTTTGAAGCTTCATCACGGTGAAAGCTGCCAGTACTATCGCATCGAGCGCCAGGGCAGTCAAAAGCACGATACCGAAGGCGCCGACGTCTGCTCGACGATAGCGGAACACGCCCCAATGTATGATCATGTCCATGACGAGGTAAAAGAAAGCACCGAGGGATGCGATCCGGCCTAAATCAAAGAGCACGGCCAACGTCGCGGCGATGACGACAGTATAGACCAGGGTGTGGCGTTGGATGGGACCTGGCATACCGAAGTGGCTGTGCGGGATCATTTCCATGTCGGTCAGCATCGCCAGCATACGCGACACCGCGAAGACGCTGGCCAGAACGCCGGACGCCGTTGCGACAGCGGCCAGGATCACCGTGAGTATGAAGCCGGTTTGTCCAAGGGCGGGCTGCGCCGCTTGTGCCAGCGAATAGTCACGCGCTGAGATGATCTCCTCGATCGTGAGACTCGAACCGACCCCGTAGGCGACCAACAGGTAGACGACGACGCAGATTCCGATAGAGAACATGATCGCTCGGCCAACATTGCGATTTGGTTCAGTGATCTCGGCTCCGCTGTTGGTGATCGTGGTGAATCCCTTGAACGCAAGGATGGCCAGCGCCGTAGAGGCGATGAACCCCGTGAGCCCGTAGGATTGTGAGGTCTCGGACGCCGCGGCGAACGCAAAACCACTGGACCACAGGGCCGCGATGCCAAACAGAGCTATGCCTCCGATCTTGATCGCGGCCATGATCAACGAGAACAGCCCGACCGAGCGGTTTCCGGCCATGTTCACCAAAAAGGCGAAAACGATCACGGCCACAGCCAGAGCGGGGACCAATGGGCCACCTTCGATATCGAAAGGGCGCAGGACATAGGTGGCGAAGGTTCGCGCGACGAGGCTTTCCGCGATCACCATGCTGAGCGCCATCAGCAGTGCGGCCCCGCCCGCGATGGCTCCGGGGCCATAGCATTTCTGCAGGATCATGGCGATGCCACCCGAGGACGGCCATTTGTTCGACATCCTGATGTAGCTGTAGGCGCTGAAGCTTGTGACGACCGCGCCGGCGATGAATGCAAGCGGGAAAAGCGGGCCGGCGAGCTGCGCGATTTGCCCCGTCAACGCAAAGATTCCAGCGCCGATCATCACGCCTGTCCCCATCGCAACGGCTCCGCCCAGACTGATGGAATTTTCGCGGTACGTTTCTTTTTCGCTCTGCATAAATGGCCCCCTTTTAATTTTGGTTCATCCGAACGCTGTTGCGCGCTTCTAGATACGAACGCCGCGAAGGCGCAGCGAATTGAGCACCACCGAGATTGACGACGCGCTCATGGCGAAGGCAGCAAACATCGGACTGATGAGGATGCCAAAGAAGGGAAACAGAACTCCCGCCGCGACCGGCACGCCGGAGGCGTTGTAGATCAGCGCGAAGAACAGGTTCTGGCGGATGTTGCGCATCGTGGCCCGGGCGAGCCGCCGCGCACGCACGATACCATCAAGGTTGCCCTTGACCAGCGTGACGCCCGCGCTTTCGATGGCCACATCGGCGCCGGTGCCCATGGCGATGCCGACATCGGCCTGCGCGAGCGCGGGGGCGTCGTTGACGCCATCCCCGGCCATGGCGACCTTGTGGCCCGCCTCTTGCAACTCAAGGATGATCCGCGCCTTGTCCTCCGGCAGCACGTCGGCCCGGATCTCATCGATTCCGAGCCGCGTGCCGATGGCCTTGGCCGTGCGTTCGTTGTCGCCGGTCGCCATGATGACGCGGAACCCCAGTTCATGCAGATCCTCGATGGCTTCTGGCGTGGTCTCCTTCACTGGGTCGGCGACAGCAACTAGACCGGCGATCTCGCCATCCAGCACAACGAACATGACCGTCTCGCCTTCGTCGCGGCGGGCATTGGCCTTGGCGGTCAACGCGCCCGCCTCGAGCCCCAATTCGCGGATCATCGCCAAATTGCCGAGCGCGACCGCTTTGCCGTCAACGACCCCCTTGACGCCCTTGCCAGTGACCGCCTCGAAGTCCCGTGCCTCGTCCATTTTGACATCTCGCTCCTCCGCACCCCTGACGATCGCTTCGGCCAAGGGGTGCTCCGATCCGCGCTCAAGCGATGCGGCGAGACGCAAGACCTCGGCTTCGTCGTGGCCGGGTTGCGGGAGTACGTCGACAAGCCGCGGCTTGCCTTCGGTCAACGTGCCGGTCTTGTCGACGATCAGGGTATCGACTTTCTCGAACCGCTCCAGCGCCTCGGCGTTCTTGATCAGCACCCCTGCCTGAGCGCCCCGTCCTGTCGCTGTCATGATCGACATCGGTGTCGCCAGGCCAAGCGCACAAGGACAGGCGATGATCAGAACCGCCACCGCCGAAATCAATGCGTAGGAAAGCGCAGGCGCGGGCCCCCAGATCGCCCAGGCGATGAAGGACAGGACCGCGATACCGATGACGGCCGGAACGAAATATCCCGCCACCTTGTCGGCGTATTTCTGGATCGGGGCGCGCGAGCGCTGCGCGTTCGACACCATCTCGACAATTTGAGCCAGCATCGTGTCGGACCCGACACGCGTCGCCTCCATCACCAGACTGCCGGTGCCATTGATCGTCGCGCCGGTCAGCGGGTCGCCCTCGGTCTTCTCGACCGGCACGGGTTCACCGGAGATCATGCTTTCGTCGACCGAGGACCGGCCGTCCAGAACCACGCCATCGACCGGCACCTTGTCACCGGGCCGCACGCGCAGCCGGTCCCCGACTTGCACGTCCTCCAGCGGGATTTCCTCCTCGGATCCGTCGTCCCGGATGACCCGCGCGGTCTTTGCCGCCATGTCGAGAAGCGCGCGGATCGCCTTGCCGGTCCCCTCGCGGGCGCGTAGTTCCATCACCTGGCCGAGCAGCACCAGCGTCACGATCACCGCCGCCGCCTCGAAATAGACGCCGACATGGCCTTCGGAGTCTCGGAACCCATCAGGGAATATGTCCGGTGCGAGAACGGCAACGACGCTGAAGAGCCAGGCGGCAAGAACGCCCATGCCGATCAGGGAGAACATGTTGAGGTTCAATGTGCGGAACGAAATCCATCCGCGTTCCAGAAACGGCCAGCCGCACCACAAGACCACTGGCGTTGCCAGGATCAATTCGATCCATTGTGTGGTGCTTTCGCCAAAAAAAGTCCGGACTGCGGGGAAACCGACGAATGGCCCCATCGTGAGGACAAGGAGCGGGATCGTCAGGACTGTGCCGACCCAGAACCGCCGTGTGAAATCCACCAGTTCGGGATTTGGACCTTCATCGCCCGGCACACCGGATTCCAGTTCCAATCCCATACCACAGATCGGACACGCGCCCGGATCAGGCTGCCGCACCTGAGGGTGCATCGGGCAGGTGAAAATGGGACCATCATGTCCTGTAGGAACCAGATCATATCGGCCATCGGCCGGCGTGGCACCCGCGTGGTGTTCGTGATGATCATGTGCTGAATGGACCTCGAGCTCCGATTCCGGCACGAGGTGCATCCCGCATTTCGGACAATTGCCGGGCTCGTCCTGCCGCACCTCAGGGTGCATGGGGCAAACGAATACCGAAGAAGCTGCTGTGGTTTCAGAACTGTCGGGAGTGCTCATTTTGCGGTCCTTTCCGAGAATGCTTCTCTTGCCTAGGGCTTCCATCCGCGGGAGGGTCAAGAGAGATCAGTACGGCGATTACATTGCGGCTCTGCGGGGTGGCGCTGTCCGGCCCCGTTCCCGCCGGGCGAACACGATCAACGCCAGCCCGACCAGCGCCATTGGCATGGAGAGCAACTGGCCCATGGTCAAACCCCACTCACCAAAATGAAGCGCATGGCCGATCGGGTTGTCCGCCGTCACAAATTGTTGGTCCGGTTGCCGGAACATCTCGACGAAACTTCGGGCAAGACCATAGCCGGTCAGAAACACGCCAGCCAAGGCACCGGGCATTTTCAGCCAGCCCCGGCCCCAAGCGAGATAAATGAGCAGTATTCCAAGAATGAGCCCCTCCAATACCGCCTCGTACAGCTGGGACGGGTGTCGGGCGCAGAGGCCGCTAACCCCTGGGCAGGCCTGCGCGACTTCGCCGGGAAAGATCACCGCCCAGGGAACGTCCGTTGGACGCCCCCACAACTCATTGTTGGTGAAGTTCGCCAGCCTTCCAAGAAACAAGCCTGGTGGTGTTGCCAAAGCCAGCAAGTCGCCAGTGCTGAGCAATGACGCGTTCTGTCTAAGGCAGAACAGCAAGGCCGCGATGACAACTCCCGCGAACCCCCCGTGGAAAGACATGCCGCCTTGCCAGACCATCAGAATTTCCAAGGGATTGGCGAGATAATATGCGGGCTGGTAGAACAGTACAAAGCCCAGGCGACCACCAGCAATCACGCCGATGATGATCCACGTCAGAAGATCTTCGATCTGCGTTCGGTCAAGCGGCGGTCCAGCTGACGTCCAGAGCGCGGGACGGCTTATGGCACTCGAACAAATGCGCCAGCCAATCAGGATACCGAAGATATAGGCTAGCGCGTACCAGCGGAGTGCGAATGTGACCCCCCCGATGTCGAAGGAGAAGAGGTCGGTTCCAATATCCGGAAATGGCAATCCCGCTGGCAGCACTGGGTGAGTTCCTCATCAGGAATTTACGTGGGGATTAGATGGCATTGATCGAGCACCGCTAAAGGCGCTCGATCTGCGACAGGGCATCCAACGCCCATCCCGCCATCACGCGGTGTCGAGGGCGTCCCGAAGGAGATCGCGGACTTCGCCGGCGACCGCGTCCAGGTCTTGGTTCTGCACCGCCTGCATCGAAGCGACAGGATCGACCGCGCTGACCTCGGTGTCGCCGTCCAGTTGCCGCAGGATAACATTGCAGGGAAGCATCGCACCGATGCGAGGCTCGATCTCGATGGCTTTGTGCGCCATGCCCGGATTACAGGCCCCCAAGATGCGGTAAGGCGGCATGTCCGCATCAAGTTTCTTTTTCATCGTCGCTTTGACGTCAATCTCAGTCAGAACGCCGAAGCCCTTGTCTGCCAAAGCATCCCGAACACGCATCTCTGCGTCATCGATTTTGGTGTCTTTCAGGACGCGATCATAGGTATAGGCCATGGGAATTTTCCTTTCCGTGTCTCTATTTGTTGGCATACCGAGGCTAAACGGTTCAGGTCGCGGTTCGGTTCAATGTCCCGACCGCGAATGGTTTTGGGGTTGTGAGGACGGGTGCCGGAAAAAAACCGGCACCCATTGGCTCAGTTGTCCTGCATCATGGAGCCGTTGCCCATGCCCTGACCGTTGCCAGGCCGCGCAGGCGCATCTGCCATATTCGACCGCATCATCTGCATCCGCTCCATCCTATCGGCAGGAGCGGCCATCTCTTCCGGCGTCACCGCGCCGTCGCCATCGGCATCGAGGTGTTGGAAGCGATCCACCATCATTTCGCGGATCATCGCGCTGTGGAGAGCTTCAAATTCAGTAATCGAGAGGTTTCCATCCCCGTCGCTGTCAAACTCGGAAAGCTTGGCCTCCAGCTGCGTGCGCATTTCTTCCGGCGTCGTTGTGCCGTCTCCATCAGTGTCGAACATTTGCATCATGCCGCCAGCCATGCCTGGGCTCATCATACCACTGCCCATGCCTGCGCCCATCATGCCTGCGCCCATCATGTTTCCGTGCATGCGCTTCATCATGTCCATCATTCCGCCCATGTTCCCCATCATACCGGGACCACCGTTCTGCATCATGCCTGGTCCGCTCTGGGCGCCAAATTGTCCCCCACGCCCGTGGTTGGCGTCCGCGAATGCGGCACCGCCAAGGGCGGTTGCAGCCAGGGTCATTGCAGCGAGTAAAGTGTTGCGTTTCATTTCGATCACCTCGTGTCAGTGTTGCGATACCCAGCATATGGGGGGCACCTGCAGATGCGGAATGCCACGCGAGCCGGTGTTTTGTATCGCGAGGTCACAAAGGCGGGGTCTGTTACAAATTGCGACAAATCAATTCGGGGCGAACGCTCCTCTTCATCTGAAACATGCGATATCCAGAAAAAAAGGTGTCGAGGATCCGTATACCAACCGAAACCGAACCCATGTTTCGGTAGAGGTGAAATCCGGAAGAGTTGATGTCGAGATTGCTAGAGGCCCTGAATATCCCGAAAATTCAATCATTCAACTCATGGCAGGAGGCTGCAAGGTGCGCTTTTCCAATCGCATTTTCTCAGTTCTAACCGTGGTGATTTTGGCGGGGTGCGGTGCAGGAAACGACATGCGCCCTGATGCTTCAGCCGAAGTCATCAGTAGTGCATCCTACCGTCACGACGGACCGGCCGCGCTGACGCTGTACACCATGATCAGCAACAGATCCGGGGCGGGTGCGCATAGCAGCGTCATGATCAATGGGTCGCAGCGCGTTATCTTCGATCCGGCAGGAACGGTCCGGCTGAGCGCGGTACCGGAACGGGGAGATGTGCTTTATGGCATTACTCCACAAGTGGCCGATTTTTACGCACGGGCTCATGCACGGGAGACCTACCACGTCGTCATACAAGAGATCGATGTGTCCCCCGAAGTCGCGGAGCAGGCCTTGCGGCTTGCAATTGCCAGCGGCCCAGCCGCTTCCGGTTTTTGTAGTGCCAGTACCTCCGCGGTACTCAGACAATTACCAGGATTTGAATCCATCGGACGCACATTTTTTCCAAAGCGCCTGATGGCGGATTTTGGCAAGTTGCCGGGCGTGCGAACCACAAAGCTGTTCGAGAACGATGAGGACGACAAATCCGTAGCGATCGCACAGTTCGAAAGTTCACTTGCGACACAGCCGTGAGTGTTCGTCCAACAATTCATTGGAAGATGTCCCTGCACGACGCAGTCCTCGGCGTGTGAGCCAAAGATGCAATAGGTTAGCTTCGAGCGGTAACGCTGTCTTCGGCCGAGTAAAGAAACGCCGTCGATCCGACAGCGACATTCGGATAGAGATCATTGATGTGGGCCATCACCATGCGCACGCATCCCGAACTGGCCCGGCCGCCAATGCTGCGAGGGCTCGGCGTTCCGTGAATTCGAAGGTACGTATCCCGATCTCCGACGAATAGATACAAAGCCCTGCTGCCCAAGGCATTGTTGGGGCCGGGCTCCATACCGTCGGCAAACCGCTCGTAAGCCTCCGGATCGCGTTCGATCATCGACTGCGTTGGCGTCCAGTGCGGCCATTCGACCTTTCGGCGGATCGTATAGGTGCCGGGTTCATAGAGATCGCCCTTGGCAATCGCCACCCCGTATCGCATCGCGGTGCCACCCTCCTCGATATGGTACAGATAGCGCGCGATCGCATCGACGTGAATGTCACCCGGGCGCAAACCTTCATTCGCCAACACGCGTTGCGGCAGCAGCCTGGGATGCAGCCCCCATGGGTTGGTTGTTGCCGGGTCATAGTTGGCGGGCGTGACCTGCGCATCCCAAGCTGCTTTTTCGGCTGTTGTCGGCCAGGTCTTTGCGAACGCGGGTGAACTCAGAGACGCTGAAAACAGCGAACCGGAGAGTGCAAGAAAGTGTCGTCTTGTAACCATGAAACGAAGCCCTATGTTTGTTTACGATGAATGCGGGACGATTCAAGAAACGTCCGCGACCCCATGCCACCGAACCTTTTGATGTCTTGCGATCGCGACCAACCAGAGGCAAGCAAGGACACCGCTCAGGATCGCGTTCCAACTCGCCATGGACAACGTCAGAAATTCCCAGACAACCTCATCGCACAGAACAAGAGTGGACGCATTTGAACTGGCAGAGGGCAGCAATTCCGATACCGACATTTGGGAGACATCGAGGCCGGATCCCGTGCAAGAAGTCGGTCCCTCCCACCAGCCGCGCTCGACACCGGTATGAAACACTCCCAACGCGGATGTGCTGAGTGCCGACAGGGCACCGATTATCAGGATTGGCAAAATCGGCAGAGCAAAGAGCAACATAGCGCCCGTTCCAATGGCGATTGCGTGTGGGTAGCGTTGCCAGATGCACATTGCGCACGGCGCGTAGCCAAGAGCCTGGAAAACGAAGGCCCCTAACAGCAAGGCGGCTGATCCTGCCGCCGCAGTCATGCCGAGAGATTTTGGTGTCAGGGTCAATGAACGCTCCCGTTGGCAATCGATGGACCTGTTTCTCGCTTGTCAGGTTACGTAAACGGCAGAAGGGCTGTTATCATTCAGAGATTTGTAACGGTATGTATCCGTCGCGACCCTCAGCCGACTCTGATCCACGTTGCCATACCGTCGGCTTGATGGCTCAACATGTGGCAATGAAGCATCCAGGATCCCGGATTGTCCAGGACGACGAGAATATCCCGCGTCTCGCCGGTATCCAGATAGGTCGAGTCCCGGTATGGACCGGCTTCACCCGCCGCATCGAGTTCCCAGAAATGGTGGCCATGCAGATGCATGACGTGTGGAAATCCGGTTTCGTTGCGGATCGAAATGCGCGCGGTCGTCCCCTGCGCGACAGATAGGAAAGGGGTTCGAGGCAGGCCCGATACGTCATTGAGCGCCCACGTCCCTGTGCCGTTGTGGGACGCGCTTCCCGCACCTCCCTGAAGCACCAGCTCCGCGGTTTGGCCGGGGTCTTGCGGGGCGGGCATTCGGTTGGCGGGCAACGCGGTGATGGGCGCTTTCGCAGGCTCACGAGAGCCGGAAACAGCGATTTCGCCAAGGCTCAACGTCCGCTCTCCAAAGCTGTCGTCAAATCTAATAGGCCCGGTCGCATCACCAATCACATCGCATCTTTGCCCCGGAGCTAGGAGGATGGGTTCGAGTGTCTGTGGCTGCGCCAGGGGCATACCATCCAGTGCAACGATCTTGCCTGCCAGACCGTCCAGCCCGACACGGTAAACCCTGTCGATAGAGGGATTTATCAGGCGCAAGCGCAGGCGGTCGCCTTGTCTCACATTCTTGCTGGTTCCATTGGAAACAAGCGCCGTGACCGTATTGCCGATACGGCCCTCGGTCGCGAAATGAGCCGGGTTGAACCCTTCGTCGTACTGTCCGGACTGATCCAACAAGACATCGAAGAACTGAACAACGATGTCATGGTCGACAGCCGGCGCATTTTGCTCCTCGACGATGAAGGCGCCGAAAAGACCGCGGCTGACCTGATCGTAAGACAGGTAATGCGAGTGATACCAATACGTGCCGGCATCCGGGACGCCGAATTGATAACGATACGAGTCGCCCGGAATGACCACATCCTGAGTGAGGACGTTGACACCATCCATCCGATTTGGAACCCGCAACCCATGCCAGTGAACGAGAGCGCCCTCCTCCAATCGGTTATCGAGGGTGATGCGGGCGGTTTGTCCTTGTCGCATTCTGACTTCTGGGCCCGGCAGACCACCGTTGAAGCCCAACATCGACACGTCGTACCCAGCAAGGTGCGCCTTGATCGATTGGGGCGCGAGGATCAACTCGTGTGTCGCTGCTGGCAAGCGGGTACCAGCCAGCGCAACGGTCATCCCGCCAAGGAAAGACCTCCGGCTCAAAGACAATTCCGTCACCTCATGAATGATAGACTGGCTTTCGCCAACTGCCGCACTTGTGCCATTTCCGGAAGAGGAACTTCAAGGCGACAGAACACTCCTCACGCCGTTGTCACTTTGGGATACAGGAAGACGCGGGCGCCGATTTCAACGCGTTCGTACAGATCCTTCACATGTTCATTCGTCAACCGCGCGTATCCATTCGACACGGCAGACCCAATTGTCTCCGGGGCGTTCGTTCCATGAATGCGAAGATAGGTATCGCGTCCCTCGGCATCGTAGAGATAGAGCGCGCGGGCCCCGAGCGGGTTGTTTGGCCCGCCTTTCAGTCCATCCTTGTACTTTGCGTATTTGCGTGGCTCGCGCCGGATCATGGCGTTCGTTGGCCGCCACCATGGCCATTTGGCCTTGCGCGCTACCGTGAACTCTCCGGGTTCGTACAAACCTTTGCGCCCTACCCCGACCCCGTAGCGGATCGCCATCCCGTCCTCGAGCATGAAATAAAGGAAAAAATCGTCGGGAACGACGTGGACATCGCCTTTAACCCAGTCACCACGACGGGTGTTTACCAATTGTGGTTCAAACCGTTCGGGCAATTTGACTTTGTGGGCCCAGGCAGTTGTGGGCAGAAAGCAACCCATCGCTCCGGCACAAATCAATTCTCGTCTCGTGAAATTCTGCATGGCGCGATCTCCTCGGACCCATGAAAATTCAGTGCGCGTCAGGGGCAAAGAAAAGAAGCCGTGAACCGGGGCAAACGACGCGCCTTTGTTGCCTTGAAACTACGAAAATTCGTGCTTTTGGAACTCTCCAGCGCTGGAATGTTGTTGTTTTACAGAGAACTGCAAGGAGGTGACTGGAAATGCACTACTCACGATTCTTTATGATGATCGGAACATCGACCGTGGTCATGTTCGTTCTGATGTACCTGAACACCTATCTTTGGGGCCATATCTTCTTTTCGGAGACACGCCTTTACATGGCCATCCTGATGGGGGCGACCATGGCCGTGATCATGTTGGCGTACATGTTGTCCATGTATCAGAACACCAAAGCCAACATCGCGATTTTCGTTGGCGCAATAGTCCTTTTCGCGGCGAGCCTCTGGCTGGTTCGCGGGCAATTCACGGTGCAGGACAGGTCCTACATGCGCGCCATGATCCCGCACCACTCGATCGCCATCATGACGTCGACTCGTGCCGAGATCACCGACCCGCGCGTCCGGGGGCTCGCAGACGACATTATCTATGCGCAGGACAAGGAAATCGCCGAAATGCGCTACCTTATTGCTGACATTGGAGCAAACGGCGAAGCATCGGCCACGCGAAGCGAAACGCCGGCGCAGGTTGTGGATGCGCAACAGGCGCTTCAAACGGAGGTCGTGTCGAAGGTCGATCCTGAGTTTCTGACGGAAGACGAAATCGCTGCGGTGTTCCCGAATGGCGGAAATTGCCGCTTTGCTTACACCTCGGACAGTCCGGCTGTACTGGTGACTGGTGAAACCGGCGAAGGGTCTGCAGCCGCAATGAAGATCAGCGGTGATCTGGTGCGCCTGAATGCGCAGGGCGAAAATGCATTTTCTGAAGGCCCGCTGTCGGCCGAGATCGCAGAGACGAACGGTGACCTGACCGATCTGATCGTCAGCGCGGGAACCGACTACGAAGCCGGGTTCCGTGGTCAACTTACGTGCAGCGGATAAGGAGGAAAGGACATGCCCCGCGACACAGACAGCAAATCCGCGCAGCTTTATCGCATGGTCATGCCGGGCCATGTCTGCCCCTACGGTCTGAAATCGAAAGACCTGCTGGAGCGGCAAGGCTTCGAGGTGGAAGACCATCCGCTTGACACCCGTGAAGACACCGATGCTTTCATGGAGAAGCACGGGGTCGAGACGACGCCGCAGACTTTCATCGGGGACGAACGGATCGGCGGTTACGATGATCTCAGGGTGTTTTTCGACATTGACCCACCCGAGGAAGAGCAAAGCGACACGACCTACCAGCCGGTCATCGCGATCTTTTCTGTCGCCGCGCTGTTGGCATTGGGCCTGTCTTGGCACCAGTACGGGTCGGTCCTTACCTTGCGGGGGTTCGAATGGTTCATTTCGCTGTCCATGACCATTCTCGCGATCCAGAAATTGCAGGATGTCGAAGGGTTTTCGACGATGTTCCTCAACTACGATCTGCTGGCGCGCAAATGGGTGCGATACGGCAAGGTCTACCCGTTCGGCGAAGCGTTGGCAGGTATCCTGATGACTGCCGGCGCGCTGCTGTGGCTCTCGGCTCCGGTTGCCTTGTTTATCGGCACGGTAGGCGCTGTCAGCGTGTTCAAGGCTGTTTATATCGACAAGAGAGAGCTGAAATGCGCCTGCGTCGGCGGTGACAGTTCCGTCCCGCTGGGGTTCATTTCGCTGACGGAAAACCTGATGATGATCTTCATGGGTATCTGGATGCCGGTCCGCGCGATCTGGTTCTGAGGTACAGCCCCTTCTTGCCTGTCACTTGGCCAACCGCTCCGGCGACAGATCCTCGATGATGGGGCAGTCGGGCCGGTGATCCCCGGCACATTTTTCCACCAGTTCGGCGAGCGTCGCGCGCATGGATTGCAGTTTCGCGATCTTTTCCTCGATCTGGCGCAGATGGTCTTCCGCAACCGCCTTCACTTGCATGCTTTCGCGGTTTTCATCCTCGTAGAGCGACAGGAGCGTCCTGCAATCTTCGATGGTGAACCCCAAGGCCCGTGCGCGACCGAGAAACGCCAGCTTGTGAACGTGGTTCTCGGTGAACGCGCGATAGCCGTTCTCGCTACGGTTCGGGCGGATCAGACCGATGTCCTCGTAGTAGCGGATCGTCTTGGCGGGCACACCCGATTGTCGGGCAACGTCTCCGATGTTCATGTCGGACCTCCGTTATTCTGCTGGAGCAGGAGTGGCGGCTGCCATCTCTGCCGGGATTGCGCGCTGCTCGTCCATCGCAGGCGCGATGCGCCGCAGCCGCAGGGCATTGGTCAGGACAAACACCGAGGACAACGCCATCGCACCCGCCGCAAGGATTGGTGACAGGAGCAACCCAAAGGCCGGATAGAGCACCCCGGCAGCGACCGGAATAAGTGCCACGTTGTAGGCAAAGGCCCAGAACAGGTTCTGCCGGATGTTGCGCATGGTCCGCCGCGATACTTCGAAGGCGTTCACCACGCCGCGCAAATCGCCCGACATCAGGACGACATCCGCAGATTCGATGGCCACATCGGTGCCGGTTCCAATGGCGATGCCCACATCGGCATGCGCCAGCGCCGGGGCGTCATTGATCCCGTCGCCGACAAAGGCGATGCGCTTGTTCCCTTGGCGCAAACTGTCGAGCGCCGCAACCTTGCCGTCCGGCAGGACGCCGGCGATGACGTGGTCGATACCGGTTTCGCGGGCGATGGCTTCGGCGGTTTCGCGTTTGTCGCCGGTGATCATCGCAACCGCAAGACCCTTTTCGTGCAGCGCTGCGATGGCTGCGCGGCTTGCCGGTTTGACCGGATCGGCCACGCCGATCACGGCGGCGACACGCCCATCTATGGCAGCGTAAAGCGCCGTGCGACCCTTGCTTGCGATCTTCGTTTCCTCTGGAGACAATGCCGAGACGTCAATGCCTTCGCGCGCCATGTAGCGGTCGGCCCCAACCAACACCTCCACGTCTTCGACCACGGCGCGCACGCCGTAACCTGTGACCGATTGAAAGCCTTCGGCCGCCACAAGAGGTGCGCCCTCGGCCCGCGCGGCCCGCACGATGGCGTCCGCGACAGGATGCTCGGAGAGCGACTCTACGGCGGCCATCTTCGAAAGCGTTGTTGTACGATCGAACCCTTCCGCCAGCACAAGGTCAGTCAGTGCGGGTCGCCCCTCGGTCACCGTGCCTGTTTTGTCGAGGGCGACCACATCAACGGAATCGAGCTGCTGCAAGGCGTCACCTTTACGGAACAGGACACCCATTTCCGCAGCACGTCCCGTCCCGACCATGATCGAGGTCGGCGTCGCAAGCCCCATCGCGCAGGGGCACGCGATGATGAGCACCGACACACCGGCGACCAGCGCCATCGTCAGGGCCGGATCAGGCCCGAAAAACAGCCAGACCAGCACGGTCGCCGCCGCGATCGCCATCACGGCAGGCACGAACCACAAGGTGATCCGGTCGACCAATCCCTGGATCGGCAGTTTGGCGCCCTGGGCCTCTTCGACCATGCGAATAATCTGCGCCAGGGTCGTGTCGGCGCCGACCCGCGTGGCGAGGAACTGCAGGCTTCCGGCGCCGTTGACCGTCCCGCCGGTCACCGTATCTCCGGCACCTTTTTCAGCGGGGATCGGCTCGCCTGTCAGCATGCTTTCGTCGACGCGGCTGGTCCCCTCGATGACCTCGCCATCGACCGCGATGCGTTCACCAGGGCGCACGATGACGATGTCACCCTGAACCAGCGCATCGATCTCGATCTCGACGCTTTCTCCGTCCCGCATCACGCGTGCAGTCCGCGCCTGAAGCCCTAATAGCTTCTGGATGGCCGCGCCCGTTCTCCCCTTGGCGCGCGCTTCAAGAAACCGCCCCAGAAGGATCAGAACGACGATGACCGCTGCCGCCTCGAAATAGACGGTGCGCAGCGTGTCAGGCAGGACCGACGGTACGAATGTCGCAACCACGGAATAAAGGTAAGCCGCCCCGGTGCCGACCGCGACGAGGCTGTTCATGTCGGGGGCACCCCGGAACAAGGCCGGGAAACCCTTGGTGTAAAACGTCCGGCCTGGGCCGAAGAGAACGATTGTCGTCAGCACGAACTGAAGAAGCCAACTCGTCTGCTGGCCAATCGTGGTCTCGATCAGCATATGAACGGCCGGAATGACGTGGCCACCCATTTCGATCAGGAAGACCGGCAAGGCGAGGATGGCCGCAAAGGTGACCCGTTTGGCAAGCGCCTGAGCCTCTTCCTCCTTGCGCGCAACTCTGTCGTCACCGGCCTGGGCCGTTGCCACGGTTGCTGGATACCCTGCCGCGCCGCTTGATTCGATCAGATCGGATGTCGTGACAAGACCTTCGACGTAAACGACCGTCGCCGTCTCTGAGGCGAGGTTGACGTTCACCTCGACCACCCCGGGCACCGCGGCAAGCGCCTTATCGACCCGCCCGACGCAAGAGGCACAGGACATCGCTGCAATCGTGAGTTCGGCCCTGGCCTTCCGCGCGGGGTAGCCCAGCTCGCGAAGGGATTCGATGATGTCGGGAATGCGCTTGAGCGCGTCCACGCTCATGCGAGCAGTTTCCGAGGCAAGGTTCACCGACACATCCTCTACGCCGTCGATTGCATTCAATGCGCGATCGACCCTGCCAACGCAGGACGCGCATGACATGCCTTCGATCGGCAGGCTGATCTGTTTGGGTTCGGGCATATGTGTCACCTGTTTTTCCATTCGAAGTGGAATATGAGGCTTCCAGTTACTGGAGGGTCAATGGGAGGGCGCCAAATAAATTTCTTCACTTGACCTTCCAGCGGGGGGAAGCCCCATGTCACCGATAGAAATCAGATCAAGGAGTGGTTCCGATGAAGTTCAGCGTTCCGGACATGAGCTGTGGGCATTGCACCGCAGCAATCGAAAGCGCGGTGAAGAGCGCAGATCCGAATGCAGGCGTGGAATGTGACCTTTCTGCCCGACAGGTGCATGTCGACAGCGTGTTACCAGCCGATCAGGTCCAAGCGATCATTCGGGATGCGGGCTACAACGTGGAACCTGCGGCCGCTTGATGCAGTGCCTGGACCACCCAAGGGTGGTCCGGGCACAGAATTTCAGTCTTCGACTTTGCGGGCTTCCTCGACCAAGTCGGCAAGCTGCGCCTTTTCGACGAAGCCCGGGACCAGCGCATCCCCGATCACGAAAGACGGCGTGCCGTTAAAGCCCAGAGCTTGGGTCAGTTGCATGGAGGTCGCAATGTGCTCTTCGACCTCGGGGGCCTCCATGTCCTTGCGCAACTGCGCGATATCCAGGCCGATCTCCTCGGCCACGCGCAGCACGGAGGCCTCTTCCGCGCGGCCTTCCAGCCCCATCATTGCCCAGTGAAACTCTTCGTATTTGTCCTGCTTGCGCGCTGCCAAGGCCGCTTTCGCGGCAAACACCGATCCGTCTCCGAGAATGGGCCATTCACGATAGACGAGGCGAATGTTGGGATCGTCTTCGATCAAAGCCCGCACCTCGGGTTTGACCCGCCGACAATAGGGACAGTTGTAGTCGAAAAATTCCACAACAGTGACGTCCCCTTCCAGGTTGCCGAGAACCGGCGCATTCGGATCGTTCTCGATCAGATCGCGCTGGTCATTCAGAACTTGGGCCTGACTGAGCTCCTGCGCTTGCGCCTGCCTTTGTTCGAGGATCGCCACGGCCTCCATGACAATCTCCGGGTTCTCGCGGATTGCCTCGAGCACAAGTTCCTTGACCCGGGACTCTGACAGTTCGTCCGCGAGTGCCGGTATCGGAAGCAAGGCAGCTATCGCGACCGTCGTGAAGGCTTGTCTGAAACGCATTTTAGTTCTCTCCCCGTTGTTCGTCGGCTTCTGTCCGCGCGGCCTGGACTTCGCGGATGCGGTCTGGCCAGGTGGACCGGATGAAGGCCAGGATGTTGTGAATTTGCTGGTCGGTCAGCACGTCTGCGAAACCGGGCATGCCACTGTCGAATTCGACGCCCTGACGCGCCAGAAGCGCCGCACCCCCCAGTTTTGTGTAATCGAAGAGCAGGCTGTCAGGATGATGCCAGGTGTGACCCGTCTCATCATGTGGTGGTGCTGGCAGGCGCCCATCCGCGCCGGGCGTTCGCCATTCCGGCTGGCCTTCCAGACCCGCGCCATGACAAGACGCACAGTTTTCTGCGTAGAGCAACGCGCCTTCTTCGATGTCGTAGCTCTCCGCCCTGGACGCGCTGCCGACATCCGAGGATGCACTGGTCGAGAGCCAATACGTGAAGGCGGCTGCTGCGACAGTGATCGGAAGGGACCAAACGAGATATCTCATGTGACCCGTATCCAGGTTGTCATGCCAGATGCGGCGTGGCTGAGCATGTGGCAATGGAACAGCCACTTGCCGGGATTGTCTGCCGTAAAGGCGATCTCCCGGGACTCGTTGCCGGCCAACAGGATCGTGTCCCGCATCGGCCCGAACGCGCCGTCGGGGCGCAGCTCGCGGAAATGCATCCCGTGCAGGTGCATCGCATGTGGGAAAACGGTCTGGTTCTCGATCTTCAGGCGCACCGGCTCGTTCAGGGATAGATCGGCCAGTGGCGTGTAGGTCATTTCGGCGACATCATTCAGGGCCCAGAATTTGCCCGCTTGGGCAAGCTGACGGAATCCAAGACGTTCCCCGCCAAGCAATGCGGACTGCATTCGCCCCATTGCCCCGCCGGACATGACCAGTCGCAAATCACGCGCATCGGCAAGGTCCGGGGCGTGTGCCGCGGGGTTCGGCGGCAACGGCAGTGGCTTGCCTCTTGGTACTGAACTGGCTGTGCCGTTGACCAGAAAACTCACCAACGGGGTCAGTTGATCATCATCGCCGATGCGAAGCAATTGGGCGGTGCCGCCTTCGCCTTCGGTCACATCCACAATTAAGTCGACGCGCTGTGCCGGGCCGAGGATCAACTCGCCGTCAACCGACTGGGGTTGGCCGGTTGGCATTCCATCCACGGCCACCGTCCAGCCACTGAATCCAGAGAGCCTCAGCGGGAAAATTCGAGCGCTTGCTGCGTTGATGATCCGCAAGCGAATGCGTTCGTTGCGCTTCGCGGGCAAGGTCAGGTCATAGCGCCCATTGGTCGTGATAAAGTTGCCGATGCGTCCACCGTGGCTCATCATCATAGGCTGTTCGAAATTGTCGAACAGCTGCCCGCTCTCAGGGTCGAGCAACCAGTCCTCCAGAACGATGACTTCCTCGCGGTCTATGTCCGGTCCATCGACCTCTTCGACGATCAAGGCACCGCGCAAACCACGCGCGACTTGCTCGTATGAGCGATTATGCGCGTGATACCAATAGGTGCCCGCGTCCGGTACGACGAAGTCGTAGTCAAAGGTTTCACCTGGTGCCACGGCTTTCTGGGTCAGTCCTGAAACGCCATCCATCGCGTTATCGATCCGGATTCCGTGCCAGTGAACCGAACTGGGATCGGGTACCTCGTTGCGGAACCTGCGACGCACCCGATCGCCTTGTGCAACCCGGATTTCCGGGGCCGGAACAAGACCGTCATAGCCCCAGATCTCTGTTTCCGGGTAGGTGTCCGGAAGAAGTTGTCGACGCGCAACCTTGGTAACCACGTCCTCGAACGGGGTTGCGGCATAAGCCGACCGCGGGATGGCGGCCGCACAGGCCGCCAGAGTTGCATTGCGCAAGAAATCCCTACGTGTTTGTTTCATTTCGATCCTCGAGAAAGCGGGGGCGTGTCGCCCCCGCGTGATGTTAGTTCGAAGCGGAGTTCTCCGCCTCGACCGTGTCCTTGTTCAGTAGGAAAAGCGCCATCGCTTCGCGATCGGCAGGTGTCAGAAACCGAGTTCCGTCGCGAACGACTTCCGCCATGCTGCCGCCGAACGCATCGCCCGAAGGGGTGATGCCGGTCTGGAGCGCATAAGCGAGGTTTGAAACCGTCCAGTCATTTTTGGCCAGGTCTTTTGGCCGTATCGCGGGTGCCTTGCTGCCACCGGGAAGCTGGGCGTTGCCTGCAAAGGAAGCACCGATATCGCGGCCTCCCGCAAGATTGCGCGGCGTATGGCAGGCTCCGCAATGTGCCGCACCGCGCACCAATTCCCGTCCGCGATTCCATGAGTCGCTTCGCCCTTCAACCGGTTCGGTATCCGGATCGTAGAAGAACGCCGCTCGCCAGAGCTTCAGCCCCCATCGTTGGTCGAATGGGAAGCTGACATCGTTTTCTGGTGCAGGCTTGTCCACGGGCTGCACGGTTTGAAACGCCGCCCAGAGGTCAGCGATATCCTGGTCAGAAAAATCCGCATAGAACGTATATGGGAAAGACGGATAGTAGGGCGTTCCATCGGGGCCGATACCCTGCCGCACGGCTTTTGCGAACTGTTCTGCCGTCCATTCGCCCATGCCATGTTCGGGGTCTGTCGTCAGGTTGGGCGGATAGAACGTTCCGAACGGGGTTTCGAGCGGCGCCCCTCCGGCAAGTGGCGCGCCGCCCGCTTCGAAATTGGTATGACAGGCAATGCACCCACTGGCGCGCGCCAGATACGCGCCCCGGTCGACATTGCCCGCTGATGCGATCGGCGCCACCGCACTGCCGACAGGCCATGCAATCACCGCGCCGAGGCCGGCCGCGCCCAGCACGGCGACCCCGCTGACCAGTGTCAAAAACCGTCGCATGGTCAGTCTTCTTCCGCCCGGAAGCGTTCATGGCACGCGGAACAGACCTGGGTCGTCATCGCGAATGCCGCGTCGGCGGGCATTTCGGCAATGGCGGCAGCATCCATCATGCCGCCTCCGCCCATCATCGTGCTCCCGCCCATCATGGACCCACCGCCCATCATCGAGGTGCCACCCATGGAGGTATTGCCGCCCATGCCGCCCAATCCATTGTCGGCTGCGCGTTCCAGGCCTTCGGAATATTCTTCCAGCTGACTCGCCAATGCTGCGAAGCGGTCCCAGTCGGTCCACACCTCGTCTTTGGCTTCCGAGGGCATGCCCCCTGTGCCCTCAGGGAACAGGTTCGTCATGCTCTCACCGGCGTGCTGCTGGAACAGGCGCGCGGCATCGCGCACTGTTTCTGCGTCATAGGCCGTTTCGCCCCTCATCATCGGGGCCACGGTCTTGACCGCCTTCCCCATTGCAAGCATGGCGTCCATGCGCTCTTTCACGATGCCGGTGGCACCGCTATGCGCGAATGCCGTGACCGCAGTACCTGCAATCAACACTGCCGCTACGATAGTCGTCTTTTTCATGTCTTCGATCCTTCTTTGGGTCTGCTTTTCGAGCGATGTGAAATCAGACCCACCGTCGTGGCGGTGGAGGATCGCTGGCGGAGCGCAACTCGGTTCGTTGGGTCGCGACGTCTTGCATGACTGCCGTCAGAAACTGCGGCTCGTAAACCACGTTTGGCTGGAGAAACACCACCGGCGTGACAGAACAATCGAGTCCCGGATGACAGTGGCCAGAGGCCTCGTTCGTCGATGACCCTACATCTTCGTGAGCGTGAAATTCTTGCGCCAAGGACGCTTCACCATGAAAAGCTGGCGCCTCAGGCACTCCGAGAACCACTAGGAAAAGGCCGAAAACGGCCGACAGAATCCATCGGTTCGTCTTCGACCAACGCATCAGTTGATCCCGTTGGCCCGCTGCAATTCGCGGACATAGGCGGCCACCATCTTGACGTCTCCTTGGGTCAATCCCTCGATCTTAGGCATATTACCGAAATTCCAGTGATGTGCACGGACGCCGTTTTGAGCTGCCAGAACAAAAGCCATGTCCGAATGGTGGCTCGGTTCGTAGATCTTGTGCACGAGAGGCGGCGCAACACCGTTGCGACCGGCGGCATTTTCGCCGTGACACTCGGAACATTTTGCCTCAAATATGTTCTTCCCAAGCGCCGCCTGCTGCGAGAGTGCGTCAGGCAGCTGGACCTGGACGATCGGGCCGCCTTCAGCGATCTCACTTGTGTCGGGTGGCGTCATGGAGTGGCCAACCGCTGTATCTTCCGCTCCAACGAACTGCCAAACGGCAAAACCCCCGCCGATAACAAAAACGGCACCAATCAGCGCAGTCAATTTGTCCATGCCTGTATCTTCCGCCTTGCCCGTTGGGTCAGATGAGTTTGACTTGAGTGCCGACAGGTGCCCGCTCGTAGACTTCCTCGATCTGTGCGTTGAACAGGCCGATGCAGCCGTTTGACGACCGGCGGCCGATCTTGCGCGTATCCTGTGTCCCGTGAATACGGTAGTACTGCCACGACAGGTACAGTGCACGAGTACCCAATGGGTTGTCCGGATCACCCCCCTCGACACGAGCCGGCCATTCCGGATTGCGTTCCCGCATGGAGGGCGTTGGCGCCCAGCTGGGGTTTTTGCGTTTTTCCACCACTTCGGTGTAACCGCGTTTGGTGAGTTCGTCGGTCAGCGGAACGGACGTTGGGTAGATCCGCATTTCGCCATCTGATGTCCAATGCTGGAGCGCCTTCGTCACGGTATCGGAGATGATGATCCCCTTTCCGAGTGCGTCGAAGTGATCTTGCCAGTCATGAACTCGAAAAGAAGAGATGTTGCGGCGAATGGTTTCGGCTCGAACCACGCTTGGTGCAACCAAAGCGACAGCCGCATATCCCAATAGGCTTCGTCGATTAACCTTGTTGTTTCGCAAAATTGTCATGACACACTCCTAGCCTCGGATTTGTTGCATCTCTTTTACGGGAGACCCGGCATCAGGCAACCTGACAAGGCCGCGAGAAGTGTATCCATTTGTATCCTTGACCTTACCCTGCTGGAGGGCCGCAAATGACGCCGGGAACGAGACAATGGGGGTGTCATGGACCACCGGAACCACAGAAAAAAGCCGATCACGGACAGGCTCATGCATTACGGAATGATGGCGTGTTGCGTCGTCATGCTGCTGCCCATTGCGGGATTTTTTCTTGCCGGCGGCACATTGGCGGGCATGTGGGGCAATGCAGCGGCTTTTGCCCCGCTCCTGCTGTGCGTGGGGGCGCATCTCGTGATGCACAAATTCATGGGAAAATCGTGCCATTCCGACAAGGCAAAGGATACTATCGAGGAAACGACCGAGCCCATAACCTCCGCGATTCCAGTCGTGGTCCGCGACAGGCCGTGATGTGCGCGGGAAGGTACGCGTAGGCGCGTTGCTGTTGTCGGGTTTCATGCTTGGGGGATGTGCCGGAAGTCTTGAAGACTGCTCGGATCGCGGCGCTATCGTGTCCACGAAGCAAGCGTCAGACCTTCTGCCGGATGGGTGTCGAACCCTTTCATCTTCTGCGACTGGCGTTGCGCGAATTGTCTGTGCGGACGGTCGTCAGGGTTTTGCCACAGGTGGACTTTGACGCAATTTCCGCCGTCCTGGCGAAATCTGCGGAAAATATGGGAAGGAAGCAGGTATCTTGATCGATTGCCTTTTGATCCTGCGACGGGTTTTGCTTATTCCCTTCGTGCTCTTGGCCCTTGTCTCTGGAAGTGTCTCGGCAGCAACCTCTGCTGAATACCAAAGTGCGCCACTTACCGCGTATCTCTTCAGTGTACAGGACGGCGTTCCCGAGAACACACGGACTCTGTCAGCCGGGCTTCATCTTCAACTGAACGAAAACTGGAAGACCTATTGGCGGTCGGCGGGCGAGGTGGGAATACCGCCTTCGGTCGAATGGAGCGGTTCCGAAAACGTCGCAGATGTCGAATTCATGTGGCCCGCCCCAACGCGCTTCACCGCCTTCGGCATCGAAAATTTTGGTTATGCGGGTGACGTCGTCTTTCCGCTGCGCATAACGCTCAAAGATCCCGGCGCACCTGTGACTCTTTCCGCGCAGGTCAAACTGCTGGTGTGCTCCAATGTCTGTGTCCCGGAAGAGTTTGACCTGTCACTTCGCCTCGGACGGGGCAACGTCATCGACAGCACTTCGGCTGGGCTGATCGGTACGTTTTCCGAGCGCGTCCCCGAAGGGGCCAAGACGAGCGGCGTCAGCGAGGCAAATGCCTTCATCGACGAAGACCTCACGGAGTTGATCGTCAGCCTTCGCGTCGATGAACCACTCCAGTCGCCGGATGTGTTTCCCGAACTGGGTATGGGTGTTGCGCTTGGCAAACCCGATATCCGTTTGGGAGAAGAGGATCGTTTGCTTTGGGCGCGCTTGCCGATCCTCTCGTCGAATACGGATGTGACAGTGGCTCCGTCGATTACCGTCACCGACGGCGAGAACCGGGCGTTTACCGTGATTGCGGATCGCGTGGCGCAAGGCATCGCGCCGCCTTTCGAACTGGCCGCCACGACACCGGACATGATGGAACTGCTTTGGATTGCCGCGATCGCGCTGCTGGGTGGATTGATCCTGAATGTGATGCCCTGCGTGCTGCCGGTGCTGTCCATCAAGGTGTCGTCTGTGCTCAAACACACCGATCACGACACAACCCGTGTCCGGTTCGGTTTCGTCGCTGCCAGCGCCGGCATCATGACGTTCATGTGGGGTCTGGCGCTCGTCCTCTGGGCGCTCCAGACGGCAGGCCTCAGCGTCGGGTGGGGTTTGCAGTTTCAAAGCCCGCTGTTTCTTGCGGCGATGATCGCTGTCCTGCTCGTCTTTTCGGCAAATCTGTTCGCAGCGTTCGAGTTCGCCCTTCCACACGGCATGCAGACGCGGCTTGCAGGGGCCGGAGGACGCAACGGGTATTCCGCCGACTTTTTCACTGGCATGTTCGGTGCCGTCATGGCGACGCCTTGTTCGGCACCGTTCCTCGGCACCGCGGTGGCCTTTGCTTTGGCCGGGCGTGGCGTGGACATCCTCATCGTCTTTACGAGCCTCGGGCTCGGCCTCGCCCTGCCCTATCTCGTCATCGCCGCGTTCCCGCGTCTGGTCGCATTCATGCCCAAGCCTGGTCGATGGATGCTGATCATCAAAAGCGTCATGGGGGTTTTGTTGCTTGCAACCGCCGTGTGGCTGTTCTGGGTGCTCGACGGTGTCGCCGGGCTTGCGTCTGTCATCGCGGTCGCGGCGTTGTCCGGTCTCGCCGTTCTGATCTTGTCCCTCCCGAATGTGCAGTCCCAATTCAGGTGGTCTATTGCCACAGCCAGCCTTGTCCTGGCTCTTGCCGCAGGTCCTGTCCTGCAGCAATCAGCGCCGGCCCGTTCAGAGTCGCAATCGGCATTGGCTTGGATCGCATTTGATCGTTCGGACATAGCGAAACGCGTGTCCGCAGGAGAGGTCGTCTTTGTCGATGTGACCGCTGACTGGTGCCTGACGTGCAAAGCGAACAAGACACTTGTCATCGACCGTGATCCGGTCCGCAGTGCGCTGGACACGCCGGGCGTCACGCCGATGCAGGCAGATTGGACACGCCCGGACGCGCGCATTTCCCGTTACCTTGAGAGTTTCGGCAGATATGGCATCCCCTTCAATGCCGTCTATGGACCGTCGGCACCAAACGGCATTGTGCTGTCCGAATTGCTGACGACCGAGGACGTGATGAACGCCTTGGCGCAAGCCAGGGGTCGGGATATTTCCGCAAAGGTTGCCGGACAGGAGTGACCTGCCCGGGCGGGACACCGACCAGTAGTCAGCCGCCGAGCCGCTCAAGCGCGGCACGGACCGCCGCACGCCGAGGATCACTGGCAGGCTGCTGTTCCAACAGCGCTTCAGCCTTACGGTAGGCGGCGATGGCGCGATCGGGCTCCTGAAGGACGGTATAGGCGTTTGCCAGCCGCATCCAACCATCCAGATCGTCCGGATCATCCTCAAGACGCTCGGCCAGCCGCGAGACCATCGACCGGATGAACTCCGCGCGGTCCGCGTCATTCATCTCCGACGCCGCCGCAACATCTGCCGCACTCGGGCCGGGTTGTGATGTCGGCCCGCTGGGTAGATCGACGACCGGGAGGTCAGCTGCCGCTGCAATCCGGTTGATCTGCAAAACGTATGTTTCCATCCAGGGCACGAACGTCTTTTCCTGGTTCAGCCGGGAAACGAGCAGATCGTAGGCCTTACGCGTCTCTTCTTTTTGAAGATGGTAGAGAGACTCGAAATAGGTTGCCGCAGGATTGGATGGGTCAAGTTCCAAAGCGCGATCAATGGCCAATTTCGCCCGTGGAATAACAACGCCATCATTGGCAACCGCGACAGCCTCCGCCAGCATGGAGAATGTCGCGGAGGTGGCATCCTCCCGTTTGGCGACAACTTCGAATGCTTCGACAGCATCAACTGTTCTGCCCATGCGCTGATAGGTCTGGCCCAACAGCATCCACCCTTCGCTGGGGCCGCCGGTCGGATCGGATACAAGCCTTTCGCGAAGTTGTATTGCCAGCGCCGTCACTTCATCAGTCTGTGCGCGCTCCTCTGCACGGGCAGCGAAGGCCATTGAAGGCACCTCCGGCGATCCCATTGTCAGATAGTAGCCCGCGGCAATAACCGGCGCGAGGACCGCCGCGACAACAAGAGTGCCTCTGCCACCACTACGGGACGATCCGGCTTTTGCTTCCAAATTGCGGGTCGTCGCGAGGATCCGTTTCTTGATCTCGAGTCTGGCTGCTTGAGCTTCTTGTTCAGAAATCAAACCGCGGTCCATGTCTCGTTCGATTTCCTGCATCTGATCGGCGAGGATGGCCGGTACCGCATCTCCTCTGGTGAGAGTGTTCGATTTGGACAGCAGCAGCGGGTAGAGGACTATTCCGATCGCGACCAGCGTCAGAAGACCGAAAATACCCCAGATCATGACGCATCCCCCGCTTCGTTTTGTCTGAGAATTTCGGACACGGTGTTCTCATCCTCCGAGCCCAAGTCTTCAAATGCCTCTTGCTTTCGCCGACTCATCAGTAGCCCGCCACCAACGAAAACCCCGATCAGAACGAAAGCGATCGGAGCGAACCAAAGCGCGTAGGTCGCAGGCTCCAGAGGCGGTTTCAGCAGCACGTAATCCCCGTACCGCGCCCGTATGTATTCGATCACCTCGGTGTCACTGTCTCCGGCGACCAAGCGCTCGCGTACGAGCAGACGCAAGTCCCGCGCCACACCCGCGTTCGAGCTGTCGATGTCCTGATTTTGACAGACGACACATCGCAGATCCTTGGAAATCTCCCGCGCACGCTGTTCCAATACCGGGGCGGTCAGCATTTCGTCCGGTTCCACCGCATTGGCGGCAATGGGAAGGAGCCCGATGCAAAACGCGAAAATCAACTGTCTCATGATGCTGCTCCATTTGGCAGTGCGCCTGCCTGCTTCAGGGCTTGCGTGAACCGTTCGACGGCGTCCGGACCCACGACCGGCCCGACATAGCGAAACAAAACGGTGCCATCGCTATCGACGATGAAGGTTTCCGGCACGCCCGACAGGCCCCATTCGATCCCGGTCCGGCCCGACAGGTCGGACCCGATCCGCTCGTAGGGATTGCCGAGGTCATTGAGCCACTTCACGGCATCCTCAGGTTTGTCTTTGTAGTTTATTCCGAACAACCGCATGCCGTCTCGTTCGACAAATCTTGTCAACACGGCATGTTCCGCGCGGCAGGGCACGCACCAGGACGCAAAGACATTGACCACGACCGGTCGTTCGTTGCCGACAAGATCGCTTCGGGCCAGGCCGGGTGTCTCCAACCCCGGCACGGGATCGAGGTCGAACGCCGGGGCCGGTTGCGAGATCAGGACGGAAGGGATCTCGTTGGGATCCCGGTCGGGATTGAGCCCCCAGAGAAAAAACCCCCCGAATATGACCGCCGCAATAAACGGCAGCCCGGCAATGAGACGTTTCATCTTCTCTCCTACTCGGCAGGAACGGCATCGGTGGCTGGCTGTTTGGCACGGCGCGGCGCCCCGACCCTCAAACGGCGATCCGACAAGGACAAACAGCCACCGATCACCAGCAGGATCGAGCCGATCCAGATCAGGTTGACGAGCGGTTCATAGAGGATCCGAAGGGTCCATGCTCCGGCGTTGTTCACTTGATCGGAGGCTGGCGTTGCAATCGACGTATAGAGATCACCCGCCAATGTGGAGCGGATGGCCGACTCCGTCGTCTGGCTTTCCGCGACCGGGTAATACCGCCGTTCCGGGAAAAGTGTCGTGACCAATTCGCCATCCCGACGCACCACAAGGGTGCCGCGATCCGCGATGTAGTTCGGCCCTTGAACCTTTGCGGCCCCTTCGAAGGTGATGTCGAACCCGGCGATCGTGACTTCGGTCCCGGGGGCGGCAAAGACGATCTCCTCACTCTTCCATCCGGTCGAGCCGATCATCCCCATCATCAACACAGCGACGCCGGCATGGGCAAGCGTCATACCGTGAGAGGCGCGTGGCAGGTTGCGCACGCGTCTCGCGCTCTCTGCAAGGGAAACCTCGAACAGACGGATGCGTAGCGCCCATTCCCGCAGGGTCGCAAAAAGCAGCCACGCTGCGCCGAGGATGGCAAGATAGGCCATGATCGGCCCGCCATACAGAAGATACCACGCGGCCAAGGCGGCGACGACCGCCAGCACGGCCACGAACCGAATGCGATCGAGCAAACCGGCGAAATCAGCCCGCTTCCACGACAGGAATGGACCAAGACCCATGAACACGACCAGCGCCAGCATCATCGGAATGAAGGCCGCGTTGAAGAAAGGTGGACCCACCGAGATCTTGTCCCCCGTGACAGCCTCGAGGATCAGCGGATAAAGCGTCCCGAACAGGACCGTTCCCGTAGCGGCGGCCAGAATGAGGTTGTTCACGAGCAGCCCGGCTTCGCGGCTGATCGGGCGAAACAGACCGCCCGGCTCCATTTCGGGTGCCCGCCAGGCGTAGAGCGCCAGCGACCCACCGATGGACACGGCCAGCAGACCCAGAATGTAAAGCCCGCGCTCCGGATCGACGGCGAACGCGTGTACCGATGTAAGCAGGCCTGACCGGACAATGAACGTCCCGAGAAGTGAAAGCGAGAAAGTCAGGATGGCAAGCAGGATAGTCCAGCTTTTGAACGCATCGCGCTTTTCCGTGACGATGGCCGAATGCAACAGCGCTGTGCCCAGAAGCCAAGGCATGAAGCTTACATTCTCGACCGGATCCCAGAACCACCAGCCGCCCCAGCCCAGTTCATAATAGGCCCACCAAGACCCGAGGGCGATACCCGCCGTCAGGCTGATCCAGGCGGCCAATGTCCATGGCCGGACCCATCTGGCCCAGGCCGGATCGACGCGACCCTCTATAAGAGCCGCAACGGCGAAGGAAAACACGATGGAGAAGCCGACATACCCGAAATACAAGAGCGGCGGGTGCATGGCGAGACCCATGTCCTGAAGCAACGGGTTCAGGTCATTGCCGTCGAGCGGCGGCGGAAACACCCGCTCGAAGGGGTTCGACGTCAGCAGCAGGAAGGACAGGAAGCCGACACTGATCCACGCCTGCACCGACAGGGTGCGCGCCTTGGTCTCGGCGGGGATGTTCGATCCGAACCAGGCGACGCCCGCGCCGAACACCGCGAGTATCAGGATCCAGAGCAGCAGCGAACCCTCATGGCTGCCCCAGGTCCCGGCCACCTTGTAGAGCATCGGCTTGAGCGAATGGGAATTCTCGACGACGTTCCTGACGGTGAAGTCGCTGACGATGAAGGCCTGCATCAGCGCTGCGAAGGCTATGGCCACAAACAGCACTTGTCCTATTGCCGTCGCCTGGGCGGATTTCATCCAGACGGCGTTTCCACGCGACGCACCTGCAATCGGCAGAACGCTTTGAACAAGCGCAAGCGCAAGCGCGAGGGCCAGTGCAAAGTGACCAATTTCCGGGACCATGGCGTTCTTTCCGATCTAAAGTTAGTGACGTCGCGTGGGACGGTGTTCAAATTCGTGATGTGGACTACTCGTCCAGTGTTGCTTTCAGGCGACGAAACTCTTCTTCGTCGATTTCCCCATTCGCAAAGCGACGCCTCAGCGTTTCCCGCGCGTCCGATTCCGGCGGGGGAGTGCCATTGTCCCGCAGCCTGAGCACCAGAAACACGATCAATGCGATCACGGCGCCCCAGAAGGCGAGCATCATGAAGCCGCCCATAAAGCCATAGCCACTGCCCCACATGTGCCCCGTCCAGGAGCCTGGTCCATCAGCCTGCGCCATGCTGGCGGGCAAGCTGGCCAGCAACGTTGGAATGAGCGTTTTCAGTTTCATCTGTTTCTCCTTCGATTAGTTCGCTTTCATCCAGTGGGATGGTGACAACAGCGCGCAAACCCGCGCTGTTCTGGTTGACCAGCTGGATATCGCCGCCATGGGATTGGACGATTGTCCTCGCGATCGAGAGCCCAAGCCCATAACCGCCCGTTTCCAGAGACCTCGATTGCTCGAGGCGATAGAAGGGATCGAAGACCTTTTCCAACTGGTCGACGGGAATGCCGGGCCCATTGTCATCGATGTTGAGTACGAGGTTCGAACCGTGGGTCGCCCAGCTGACTTTTGCGGCACCACCGTAGCGAACGGCGTTCTCAAGCAAGTTCCTCAGTGCCCTTCGGAACGCGTTGGGTCGAAGCCGCACGGCAACATCATCACTCGGGGCAAAGGTGCAGTGTGCCGCCATATCGCTGCACAAGCTGTCCAGAAAATTGCGCAGATCGACCACTTCGGCACCCTCGGATCCGGTAAGGCCGCGTGCAAAGGTGAGCGTCGCTTCGACCATACTCTGCATCTCTTCGACCGATGCGATGAGGCTGTCCCGCGTCTCTTCTTCGTCAACCAGCTCCGCGCGGACACGCATGGCGGTCAACGGCGAGCGCAGATCGTGACCAAGGGCTGCGAGCATCCGTGTCCTATCACTGACAAACCGGGTCAGCCGTCGCTGCATGCGGTTGAAGGCGACGGTCAGATCCCTGACCTCGGTCGGCCCTGTGACCGCCAATTCGCCCACATCTTCGCCCCGGCCAAGATGGTCCGCGGCCTTGGAGAGGTGCCGCAAAGGACGCGTCAGGCGCGTCATGACAAACCAGAAGATCGCCACCAGAAGCAGTCCGGCGGAAATTCCAAAGGTCAGCATCGAATAGAAAGGCCATTGGATTGGCGGACGCTCGAACCGCGTTCCGACATTCAGCCAACGCGCCCCCTTGATCGCGATCGACAGGTTCATTTCAACCGCTGTCAACTCTCCGCGCATCATCGCTAGATGCATTTCCGTCATCTCGTCCGAGAGATTGGGAAGAGGCCGCAACTCGCCCTCGATCTCGTGCAATTCAACGCGAATGTCCCGGCTGTAGCTGTCGTCCATCAGGGCGCGTATTCGCGCTTCCACGATGCCGCCGTCCGAGTGACCGGTGTGATCCACGATCGGAGCGTCCGACAGATCGAACCGGATCAGAGGCGAATTTGCCGCGCGAAGGATCGAGTCCTGCAGATCCAACGGAGCCTCCTCGATCAACCGCGCGACATTTGCTGCGCGACCCGCGGCCTCGAACCCCAATGCGGCACGAATCGCAAGGCTGCGCTCGTCAGCGAACAGGAACAGGCTGATCGCCTGGGCCACGACAAGTGCCGCGACCACAAGCAGGATCAACTGGCCGCTCAGAGACCTCATCGCACGGCGCATCACGGCGCATCCTCGACATCGGCAGCCAGACAGTATCCGCCGTTCCGCACCGTTTTGATGACACTGGGCCTAAGTACATCCGGCTCGATTTTGCGGCGGAGGCGGCTGATCTGATTGTCGATGGTGCGATCCATCGGGCCTGCCGTCCGACCAGCGGTCAGGTCAAGCAACTGGTCACGGCTGAGCACCATCCTCGCACGTTCCAGCAGGACCGCCAGCAATTTGAACTCGGAGGTCGTCAATGGCGTCTCGGTGGTGGACTGGTCAATCAGCACCTGCCGGTCGGTATCCAGTATCCAATGCGCAAAAGAGACTTTCCTCCCCGCGAGCCTTCCGGCCACGGGTTCGTCACGGTTGCTTCGCCGAAGAACCGACTTGATGCGGGCGAGCAGTTCTCGTGGATTGAACGGCTTGGCGAGATAATCGTCCGCACCGATTTCCAGCCCCACGATCCGATCCGTTTCCTCACCAAGCGCCGTCAGCATGATGATCGGAAGATCACCCTCTGGCGCAAGTCTGCGGCAAACCGACAAACCGTCCTCGCCCGGCATCATGACATCGAGCACGAGGAGGTCGAAGTGACCGGTGGCCAGTTTGGCATCCATCTCCACGGCATCCCTGGCGACGGTCGTGCGCATTCCGTTCTTCTCCAGAAAGCGCGCGACGCTTTCGCGTATCTGAGCGTGGTCGTCCACGATAAGGATATGAGGTTGCGGTCCCATGGCGTCCTTCCTAGATCATCGTTGCATCGTGTTTCATGGGCAGAATTGTAGCCGTTTGTATCAGGTCAGTCCCTTGCTACAGATGGATACAAATCTGTGCCTGCACCGTGTCGTGCTCCCGGGTAGCGTCGCGCGTATGTTATGTGACCTTTGGGATCGCAACCGATCAAAGGATGAGGTTTTCGAATATGGCTCTTGATTTGAACCGGCGCCGTTTCGTTCTGGGTGCTCATATGACGGTGCTGACCGTCACGGCGTCACCGCTTTTGGCGCAGAGCCGATCTGTCTGGTCGGCAGAGAATGCCTTTGACGCGCTTCTATCGGATACGGCGCGGATCATCGATGTCAGAACGCACGAAGAGTGGCAAGAAACCGGCGTAGGTGCTGGTGTATGGCCGATAAGCATGCACGCGTCCGGTTTTCCGGACCGCTTGTTCAGGGCGAAGGAACTGAGCGGTGATCGCACTGTTGGACTGATCTGCGCCACTGGCGGACGCTCCGCATCGCTGCTTCGAGCGTTAAGACAAGCTGGTTACTCGGGCTACGCCGATATCTCGGAAGGGATGTTGGGATCAGGCGAAGGGCCTGGCTGGATCGCATTGAACTTGCCGACCGTTCCGGTGGATGTCGCCCTGAACGGGTTGCCCCCCGCGTTGACCTGACCTGTGAAGAATCAATCGGTTCCGTTGTGCTAAAAGCCTGATGTATGGTCAAATTGACCTGTTTGAACAGGTAGACGGGTTTGGGTGTATGACCGAGTTGATGGCCATGTTTGTCGGAATATGCGCGGCGATCCTGATGGGAATTGTCCATCATTATGCGTTGTCGGGCATTCTGAAGTTTTCCCCGCAGCGGTCGGATGGCTCCGGCTTTCGGATCATCCTGACGTTTTCCGCGTTGCTGTTGCTGCACGTATTGGAACTTGTGACGCTCGCCGTGTTCAACACGATGGTGGTGGCAAGCGTTCTGCCGCAATCGTTCAGCAACAGCCCGCCGATGTTTCAGGATGTTCTCTATGTTACGGGCATCTCGTTCTCGACCCTTGGCTATTCGTCCATAGAGGTGGTCGGGCCCTTTCGACTGTTGCTGATGCTGCAATCGCTTTTGGGCTTCATGTTGCTGACCTGGTCAGCGACGTTTCTTTACTCAGCCTGTCAGCAAGTCTGGCAGAAGGCGAAAGATGACTGAAAATCGCCACGCGCGTCGGACATGAGCTTGGCGTCAGCGTCAAATACGTCCTGATATCGGTCCTTTGACCTCACCGTGGAACGGTTGAGTGAGCGCTGCGTTGCGCGCGTGGATGAATAGCCCTTGACCTTCCAGTTGCTGGAATCCCTAGGTACAAAGCCATGGCACAGATTTTCGAAAAGACAGGCGATCACGTATCGCACCATCGACACGGGGATATCTTGAAATCTCCCGTATGGGTTGGCGTGTTGCTTGTCGTTCTCACATTGCCGGCTCACCTTTTTTTGGATGAGCAAAGCTCGATAGCTCTTGCTTCGATCACGCTTGCTTTGATTGGCGGTGCCTATATCGGCTTTGGCGCTGCGGACGGCAGAGCGCGCGTGTTCTGGGCAGAGCTCGCGGTCGCCCTTTTGTTCGGCTTAGCAGCGTTCCTGGGGCTGATATGGCATTGGGCCTTCCTCCCCTTGGGCTTGGCCCTTCACGCCCTTTGGGACATGTCACACCACAATTCTTATCGTCTCGCCCGGATTCCGAACTGGTATATTCCATTCTGCGTGGCCTTTGACCTTTTGGCAGCGACGTTCTTCGTTCTGCTCTATGCCGTGTTTTGATCCATGATGATGCGCATCCTTCTTATGGCGGTGTTCCTGATGGGAGTCGTCGCATTGGCCTTCCCGGACGTCCTTGGCGTTGACATTCGCCTGCCGGATCGCGCGGAAATTGACCGCTGGATCGAGGCGGCAGGTCTTGCCGGACCAATTGTCATCGTGGCGCTCATGACAATCGCTATTGTCGCAAGCCCCCTGCCCTCGGCGCCAATCGCACTCGCCGCCGGAGCGGCTTATGGACACACGTACGGGACGCTCTTCGTCGTTCTAGGTGCGGAACTCGGTGCGCTTGCCGCCTTTGGTCTGGCCCGCGGCTTGGGTCGTCCCTTCGTTGAGCGTCATCTCGGTCAGAAGATTAACGCAGGCCTGTTCGGGTCCCAGAACACTCTGACCTTCCTGGTCTTCGGCAGTCGCCTGCTGCCGTTTCTGTCCTTCGATATGATCAGTTACGCCGCAGGTCTGAGCAAGCTGCATCTTTGGAGGTTCGCGCTGGCCACGATGGCCGGGATTATTCCAGCGAGTTTCTTGCTCGCTCACATGGGCAGCCAGGCGATGAACGGCGATGCCCGCACTGCCACATGGACCGCACTTGCGCTGGGTGGCTTTACCGGCCTGTCGGTTCTCTTCGCCGCGACGCGAAAGACCGGTACGAAACGGAAGGAGAGCTGATATGGCCAGTCATTCCCACGCCGGGCATATGCCGAGTTCCGGCAAGGCCCTTGTGATTTCGGCCTGGCTCACCGGCGTCTACTTCGTGATTGAACTGGCCGTCGGGCTCTGGACTGGCTCGATTGCCGTCCTGTCGGATGCGTTTCACACCCTGTCGGCGGTTGGCGGCGTTCTGGTGGCCATCATCGCGCAGCGCATTGCGCGCCGCCCGGCGGATTCGGCGCGGAGTTTCGGCTGGTACCGCGCCGAGATCATCGGGGCACTGGTGAATGGCGGCTTTCTTCTCGGTATGGCGCTTCTGGTGATCTGGATGGGCGCGATGCGGCTCGGGAATCCGATTCACCTGGCCACGGGTCCCATGCTCTGGGTCGCCTTCGGAGGCCTGGTCACCGAAGTGATCTCGCTGGGGCTGATGTGGCAATCGAGCAAGGACGATCTGAATGCCCGTGGTGCGCTCTGGCACATCATCCAGACCTTTGTCGGCAGCCTCCTGATCATCGTCACCGCTCTAGTGATCGAGTTCACCGGCTTTCTGGCGATTGACCCGATCCTCGGCATGGCGTTCGGGGTGGTTCTCCTCTGGGCCTCCGTCGGCGTCATCAAGGAAGCGGTCCACATCCTCATGGAAGGCACGCCAGAGGGAACGGATCTCGAGGCTGTGACGACGGACCTGCGCGGCCAGGACGGGGTTCTGGACGTTCACCATGTGCATGCCTGGACGCTGACCAGCGGCAAACACGCATTTTCTGCCCATATCCGCCATGGTGAGCCCGCAGAGGCCGCGGACCTGCTGAACCGGGCCTATCGGCGGCTGACGGAACAGCATGGGTTTCACATGGTCACGCTGCAGCTCGAAACAGAGTGTCTCGACGAGCGCCACGCGCGGGATCTTGATATAGTCCAGATAGCGGCTGCAAAGGCTGCGCAAGAAAAGACTGATGTGCGAGATGCGCATCCGCACCCAAGCCCTAACACAGAAGGGCCGTAGACTGTGATGGACATAATACTAGCCGCAGAGCCGGTGTCGCGTTGCCCTTAAATTCGGCACACGGCGCGTTGGGCAGCGTGTGTTGCCCTTAAATGTGGTCTTCAGACGCCAGCTCGTCGGAGTTTTTCCCTATTTCGCAGTACAATCCGGTCAACTGCTGCAAGAAGACGGGGCCCTTTTTCAAACGCACGAAGCAAGGCAACTCTTGCGTACCCATCGAGGCCAGTGCTGAATATAGCCGCCTTGGCCAGTGGACGTGACTGAGCAACGGCGATTGCCGCAAGGCAGAAGAGTCTCACGTCGGGTCTGGGACTTTGAAGGGCAAAGGCCGTATCCGCGCGAACGGACTTGAGCGCCTTGGCATAAGTGGCCGCCCGCATGGCGCGTCGAAGTTTGTTGGCGCAGTTGGACGTCACCGCACTTTCGAGCAGCGCCGCGCCGCTTCGGGCACGACGCACCAGCGTTTCGGATATTCGGTTGCGATCAGGCTTGATGAGGATCGACGCAAGTCGGGTGCCGCAGATCTGGCAGTCGAATGCCCATAACTTCCGCCACTGTTTGAGCGCTATACCGCGCCGAGAGCAGTCGGGACAAGTTTGGAACGCGACCTGCGCCGTCATCAGGGCATCGGTCTGGGTCATTGTCCCAAAGGTAAGGGATTGAACAGTTTCAGCGGCAACACGGGCCGCAATCGATATCTTTTCTGCTGTGGTCGCGGCCACCTCGACGTCAAAATCCAGCATGGCGACCTGTCGCGTATCGACTCCAATATGCGCCAGGAGTGCGTCGACCTCACAATGGTTGGTGACCGCCAGTCGCGTCAGCCATCCAGAAAGCAGCTCATCTGCAAGAGGCGTGACAGTTTTCGGCAACGGGCGCTGCTTCAAGCTCTGGCCTTCTCGAGCCGCCGTTGGGTATTCGCATGGCGCGACCAAACGGGCGTCCATTTTGCGACTGCATCGTCGGTGATGCATTCCTGGCCCGTGACGATCGCGTCAATGGATAGGTCCTTGACCAAGGAAAATATCCGCGAAGTCACCCCGCCGGTCAGCGCCAGTATCTGCTTGAGCGATTTAACCTTCAGATTGGATTTCTTCGCGAGCGGCATGGCCGCGATCAGGGTTTGGATCATGTCCGAGAACTCGGCATCGTCGCGCCAGTTTGGCAGGTGGTGTTCGTCCAGGCGTCGCGCGAGTTGGACATCGCCGCGAATGGCATCGACCGCTTCGCTGACTCCAAAGCATACCAGCGATACCTCGAGTTCATTGCTGAGATAACGCAGAACATTCAGGAAGCGGCGTTGTTCGCGATGGGTTCCCGCCAGGAGGTTGTGAACTTCGTCGATCATGATCATCCGAAGCCCGAGATCGCTTAGAAGGCCAACAACGCGGACCTCAAGCGAGGCAACACTTTGGGCCCGCAAGCTTAGCACCGATGACGGAGCGCCGACGGCAGCGAGGATGTGCATATAGAACCGCCGCTCGTCTGGCGCTGGTGGTGCCTGCAAAAGAAGCAGCGGGGTGCGCGTGATACCTGTTTCCGGATCGTATTCCGGCGCGTACCTGCGCGACAGGTTTCGGGCGATCATCGTCTTGCCGATGCCGGAGGCCCCATGCACGAGAAGGCCCGGCATTCGAGTCTGCCGTGGCATCTCGATGAGGCCTTGCAGCCGGTCTAGCACTTGTTCCGCCCTCGGAAAGCCGATCCAGATATCTGATTGAATGAGGGCGATGCGGCCGTCTGCTTCTGTTTCTGCCCTCAATTCACCAGCGCTCCACCTTAAACATGGGGCGCGATGTATCACCGGTGTCGACTGGTCGCAGCCCCTCCGATTCCCGATCATCGGTGACCAGACCCTTCATCGAAGAATTCCTTTCACGGGATCGGCGCTCTGCCTTGGTGAGCGCGCGGCTTTCTCCCTCGATTTGGCGTTGCTGCCGGATCAATTCGGCGAGGACCAGTTCATTCGTGCCCACTTTCCCAATGGCCCGTGCCTTTTGCATGGCCTCGCGGTATTCCCAGAGTGACACCGGCGGGATTTCCAGGTTGCGGTACCGGGCCTCGACACATCTGCCGCCGTCCAGTTCGACCCAGACGGCCGAGAGATCGCGGGGATCGTAGCGTACGACCACCTTTCCGTCCCGGCGACCGACATAGCCCGCGAGGGCGTCGGACCAGTAGCGCAGGTCGAACAGGTGGATGCCGTCACGACGTACTTGCCGCTGCTCACTTGGCAAGAAACTCACCCGAAACGCCTCCATGTCGAAGGGGATGTCGCCGGACATTTCCCCGGCGAGCGCTTCCCACTTGGCGACAGGAGCGCAGCCAAGGCTCGAATGAATGCTGTTGTTGTAGCGACAGATTTCCAAGGCAAACCACCGATCAAACTCTCGCAAGGTCATCGCCGCCATGGCTTCTGCGGCATAGCCGCCCTTGGCCGCGACCGACGACTGCGTTGTTCCTGGCAAGAGATGCACTGCGCCCATCATAGTGCCGATCAGCCGCTCGACATGCCCACCAAAATGAGGGCTTCCCGGCGGTCGATAGACCAGATTGATCCCCCATTCTGCGCAGGCAGATTGAAAGGCACGGGATCGAAAATCGCGGCCATTGTCGACGTGAATGCTGTCGGGCTTTCCCTGCGCGGGCCACGGAACATTACACTCGAGGTCGGCCAGAAACTCTGCTTTGGGGGCGACGGCCCGCGTGAGGCACAAGGCCACCGAAAGGCGAGACGGCGCCTCGAAGCTGACATGGTATCCTGTCACCATGCGCGTGGCGATGTCGATCGCCAAGGTCACCCAAGGACGGCCGATGGGTTTGCGCTCGAAACTGTCGACAAGGATTATGTCAGCTGGTGTGTGATCGATCTGTACAACGTCCAACGGTCGTTCTGATCTATTCCTTCCCGTCACCGGCGCAAACCTTTGGCGCGCTGCCTTTGCGCCCTCGCGCGCTTTCATGACTTCGCGCGCATCCATCGCATCGAGGCGACGCTGAACAGTTCGGCGCGTCGGGGGCTGAAGCCCTCGCTCAAGGCAGGCACTGCGGATTTCTGTCACAACGCGCGCCAGGCTAGGTCGTTCTCGCCGAAGGTAGTATCGAGTCAAATGGTCTTCGATGATGCCTTCGACATCACCGGCCACCATGATCGACCCCGTGGGTCGGCCGCGTCTGCGGGGAACAAGAGCGCTTGTCCGGCCACCTTCTTCTGCAAGCCGTCGGATCCAGCGCCAAACTGTGGTCTTGCTGACGCCAAGCTCCCAGACTGCATCACGTATACCGCTTTCCAAGCTCCCGGTGCGATTGAGATACGCCTGTACAAGCGGTCGAAGGACCGATGCCCGGCGCAGCGCCTCAGCACCAGCATCGCCACAGTCTTCATCATTACCTTCCATCGCTGCCAACCGCCCAACCCCGTGAACCCTATGTCAGCTTTAACGGCAAGAATGTCGGATTTAAAGGCAAGATATCATATTTAATGGCAAAGCAGCCTCATTGATTTCGTTGACTTTCTTATGCCGCATTTAAGGGCTACGCGACATCGGAGCGCATGAATGGTGGCGAAAATCTCTTCCCGAGAAGTCCTGTGCGCAAGGCGTGACTTCAGAAGGCTGCCGGCGGCGGCTAAGTTGTCGGCGTCGGACAGCAGCGCCCTGCCGGTCGCACGGCCGTGAAGGTTCATTTGCTCCTCGATGGCCTGCCGCAGGTTTTGCACGATATGGAACCGGTCAGTGACTTGCTTCGCCTGCGGCGCCCCTTGCCGGGCAGCCTGGGCGTAGAGACCGCAGCGATCTCTGCTGATCACTTCTACTTCGGGATGTCGCTTCAGCCAGTTGGTGCAAGTGACGACATCTCGATCCTCGAGAACATCGATCACCACGCGACGCTCCAGATCGACAATGATCGTGCCGTAGGTTTGCGACTTCCGCCAGCTCCAGTCGTCGATGCCAATGACTGTCGGCGGCGCGGAGGTGTCTTGAGCACGTTTCTTCAGCTGCCTGAGCACCGTGTCATCGCTGACCCCAAGGCCCAAACGGTGCAAGAGCCGCTCGGCAGGCCGTCCGCCGGTCGCATGCCCCAGATGCCTGACAATCCCTCCGACACGCGAGGTGCGCCGTGCATATGGACGCGCAATAGAGGCGATCTGGTCCGAGAAAGTTCGACGTGGGCAATCGGGCGCCAAACATCGCCAACGGCAAACCGCGAGATCAACCGTAACACCATCTCCATGGGCGGGATAATCCTGCAGTCGCCGGCGCCGCCAGCCGTGACGTCGACGTGAATGTAATCCACAGTCCGGGCAAATGCCGTTTGGTGTCAGATTGCCCAATACAATCCACCCGCCGGAATCATTTCGCTCGACGCTTTCAACCGAAACTTCGCCCCCGGGCGACCAATGGTGCTTCGAAGTCATGACTATCCCTCCTGAATTTTCCAGCTTCAGGATAGTTGCGCCACACAAAGTGAGGCAGAGCCCAATTAAGGGCTACGCGACAGGGGGATATACGACAACATGAAGACGGCGGTCGATGCGATCTTCGTCGGCAAGGATCGCGCCTATAACCGGCGGTTCCAGCAGATGTGCGGCCATTACCTGGTCGACCCTGTTGCCTGCACGCCAGCTTCGGGCTGGGAGAAGGGGCAGGTCGAGAACCAGGTGGGCGTGATCCGGCGGCGCTTCTTCGTGCCGCGCCCGAAGTTCAAATCCTATGCCGAGCTGAACGCCTGGCTGGAAGACCGATGCCTGGCCTATGCCAAGGCGAACAAACATCCGGAGCTGCGGGACAAGACCATCTGGGAGGTGTTCGAAGAAGAGCGTCCGAGCCTGGTGCCATACGTCGGCCCGTTCGATGGATTCCACGCGGTTCCGGCCTCGGTGTCCAAGACTTGCCTCGTGCGGTTCGACAAGAACCGATACTCGGTCGATGCTCGTGCCGTGGGGCGGCCGGTGGAGATCAGGGCCTATGCCGCCCGGCTGGAATGCTGGCAGGATGGGCAAATCGTTGGCCAGCATGAGCGGGCTTTCGGGCGGGACAAAACCATCTTCGACCCCCTGCATTACATCCCCGTCCTAGCCCGCAAACCCGGCGCCCTTCGCAACGGCGCGCCCTTCAAGGAATGGGACTTGCCGCTCCCGATCCGTCGCGTGTGGCGCAAACTGGAACGCCAGCCGGGCGGCGACCGGCAGATGGTCGATATCCTCGCCGCCGTGCTGACCGATGGTCTGGATGCTGTTGATGCCGCCTGCGCCGAGGCTCTGTCGCACAACGTCCATTCGGCGGGTGTCGTGCTGAACATCCTGGCCCGGCACCGCGAGCCGCCACCGCCCCTGACCATCACCACACCGGATGCGCTGAAGCTGGCCTGTGAGCCCATTGCCGACTGCAACCGATATGACAGCCTGAGGAGACAAACAGATGGAACGATCCGACGTAATCGATGCGATGGGGAAGCTGCGGCTCTACGGAATGAGGGCTGCCTATGACGAGGTCCTGACCACCGCCGTCAAACGCCAGCACGAGCCTCAGAAGATCATCGGGGATTTGCTGACAGCCGAGATCAGGGAAAAGCAAGCCCGGTCGGTCAAATACCAGATGACCATTGCCAAGCTGCCGCTCGCGAAAGAGTTGGAAGAGTTCAACTTCGAGGCCGCCGAGGTGAACGAGACGCTGATCCGGGACTTGGCCACGGGCGACTTCCTGGATCATCAACGCAACCTCGTGCTGATCGGCGGAACCGGTACCGGCAAGACCCATCTTGCCGTCAGTATCGCCAGGACGTGCATCCGGGCCGGACGACGGGGACGGTTCTTCAATGTGGTCGATCTGGTCAACAAACTGGACGCTGAAGCCCGCGCAGAACGGCAAGGACGCACCGCAGACCTGATCTCCCGGCTCGACTTCCTGATCCTGGATGAGTTGGGCTATCTGCCCTTCGCCCAGACCGGCGGCCAATTGCTGTTCCATCTGATCAGCAAACTCTACGAGCGCACCTCGATCATCGTCACCACCAACCTGGCCTTCGGAGAGTGGCCCAGCGTCTTCGGGGATGCCAAGATGACAACGGCCCTGCTCGACCGGCTCACCCACCACTGCGAGATCGTCGAGACCGGCAACGAAAGCTGGCGCTTCAAGAACCGCGCATAGCGCCAACCCGAAACCCCGCAGGCCCGCCGCCGCTGCGCTATGTGAGGGCTACGCAGCGCCGGGCCTGCTCACCACCAAGGGGGTCAATATTGGACGCCGATAGGGGGTCAAACTTCAATGCCGATTGACAAATCAGGTTGATGGCCGTTCCACCTTTGAGCGCGAAGACGCTTTCGCCCGCAACATGGGGCAGGACGCGCACCGGGGGGCAACTTGGGCCTCATAGGTTTCACGCGTCATTATCGGCCTCCGGTTTGCTTTCGCCTAGGTGTAGCTAATGGGCATGCCCTGTTCGCCGAGCGCCGTGGTGCCGCCGACATGAAAGTCATGACCCATGATGTGCTGCGTTGAAAGGATGCAGGTCTTGCAGTCGATGCTGTTCGACGTCGGTGTGGCTGGGTGTAGGGGAGTGGACGGCGGAAGACGCCTCGGGTGATGCGGTCCAGCCAGCCGCGTTTCATATAGTCACGAAAACTCTCACAAGCGATGCCTTGCGAGACGAGCCATGCGGCATCGACCAGATACCCGGCGGGCACGGCATCGAGCAGTTTCTTCAGATTCTGTGACCTTGCAGCGTTCATGATGCCTGGAGTGACGGTTTTCGAAGAGGTGCCTACCGGATTCTTTGATAGGCGAGGAGTTTCAGCGTCATGGGTGCTCCAAAGCAGAGATTTCCAAAGACTTTAGAGAGTCGCCTCAAGTATAGGGAGATCCAACGAGGCGGGGTTTCGAGATGGCCGCAGACCTGCGGTGGTTGCCGAAGGTTGATGCGGGCACCTCACGGCGTGCCGCCGGGACCGGGCCTTGGTCCATCGACCACCATTCGATCCTGCTGTACCTCGTTGCGCGGCCGCTCCGCCTCGCTCCACATGCGCCGACCAGACCACCCTTCGAAAACCTCGATCCTGCCCGCGTAGCCATCCGTTGAGCCGTTCATTTTGCAGTCCTATCCTGCCGGGTCTCGACCGCAGTACTCGCACAGGCAGGCTAGGCGCGGCAGGAGCGGGTCGGAGCGGCGCTTACTACGCTGAGGCGCTTGTTCCTTAACCGCGACCATCATCGTCCCGGGTGGGAACTGCGGTGAGAAACGCCTCTGAAGCAGTGGCGGGACCGGCCCGCGACGCGATGCGCGGCATCGCATCCGCTGTAAGTGTTCCCCCCGCAATGCCCTGTCCCGGTTTCATTCCTCCCGCCTCAGCGCAGGTGAATCGTCGTAGACCGACCAGCCGTATTCTCTGCCCGAGGCCGGCAGCTCGGACCTGTCGATGTTGCGGATGATGTAGGTCTTGGCGATGAAATTCGCAGCGATCGGCGCGGTCAGGAAGAGAAACAGCGTGATCAGAAGCTCGTGGAAAGACACGGCCCCCCCGGTCGAGAAAAAATAGAGCATCGAGGCGATGAGCGCACAGCCGATCCCCAGCGTTGTCGCCTTGGTCGGTCCATGCAGCCGCTGCATCGTGTCGCGCAGCTTGACCAGCCCGAAGGAGCCGACAAGCCCGAACACGCCGCCAAGGATGATGAAGGCCGAGATCAGGATTTCCATGATGGCGGGCATGTCGGGGCTCACTCGATGATGTCGCCGCGCAGAACGAAGCGGCAATAGGCGACGGTGGAGACGAAGCCGACCATGGCGACCAACATCGAGGCCTCGAAATAGACTGCCGTGCCCTTCCAGATCCCGTAGAGGACCAGAAGCGCGATCAGGTTGATCACCATGGTATCGAGCGCGAGGATCCGATCGGACACGTCCGGCCCCACGGTGATCCGCCAGAGGCAGAACAAAAGTCCGAGCCCGAAACAGGCGAATGCGAACATGAGGGCGATGGATATCATTCGAATATCTCCTTGAGCGGCCGTTCGTATCGCTGCTTGATCCTGTCCCGTTCGTAGTCCGGGTCGTCGGTATGCAGGCAGTGGACGAGTATGGAGCGGCCGTCCGCGCCCAGCATCGCCGAGACGGTGCCGGGCGTCATCGTGATCGTGCCCGCAAGCACCGTGATCGCCTCGGGCGATGTCAACTCGAGCGGGATGGTGATCCAGCGGGACCGGAAGTCGGTGCTGCGCTTGAACAGGATGATCCAGGCGACCTGCACATTGGCGACAACGATGTCCCACAGCACCAACAGGACGTATCTGACCACGATGAGCGGGCGGCTCAGCTTTGCCCGGTTCGGCCAGTAAGGTGCCGTGATGATCGGCACGACAAGCCCCAGGACTGTGCCCAGCAGCAGATTGCCCAGCGTGACGGTATTGACGAGGCCAAGCCAGACGAAGGCCAGCGTGATGCTGAGAAGCGGATGAGGAATGAGGCGGCGGATCATCTCAGGTCTCTCCCTCTGTTCCAAGCACCGCGGTCACATAGCCGCTCCTGTCGAAGATCTGTGCCGTCGTGCCGTCGAGATATCCGACGAGCGGCCCGGCAAAGGTGGTCAGCATGACCAGTAGGGCGACCGTCGCCATGACGGGCGCCAGTTCCATCGCGCCGGCGGGCCGGTCGGTGCCGGATGGTGCTTCCGGGGCCTCGTCGGTCTCGGCGGTCTCGGGCTCGTCCAGCGGAACGGCCGTGGATTTCCAGAACAGTGCGCTGCCGGCGCGGGCGAAGCCCACGATCGTCATGAGCGAGCCGAACAGCACCGCACTCCAGGCCCAGGCCATGGTGCCGGGTGCGCGCAGCGCATCCAGAACCATCAGTTTCCCGATGAACCCGCTCAGCGGCGGCATCCCGGCCATACCGATCGCCGCAGCGAAGAACAGCGCGGCGAACAGCCCGTTCTGCAAGGTCGCCGGCCGGGCGCCGAGGTGGCCTGCCTCGCGGCGCGCGATCACCAGATCGGCCAGCAGGAACAGGGCCGCCGCCGCGAAGGTGGAATGAACGAGATAGTAGAGCGCTGCCGTCGTCGCGACGGGCGAGAAGGCCGAGATGGCCACCATCAGCGTGCCCATCGACCCCAGCACCGAAAAGGCGATCAGCGCCAGCAGGTTCCGCGCGCCCAGCACCCCGACCGCTCCGATCGCGATCGTGACGATGGCGGCAGGAAGCAGCCATGTCCCAGCCATGCCATCCGTTGCAACGATCCCTGGGCCGAAAACCAGCGTGTGGATGCGCAGGATCGCATAGGCACCGACCTTGGTCATGATCGCGAAAAGTGCCGCGACGGGCGCAGGCGCGTTGGCATAGGCGCCCGGTAACCAGAACTGCACCGGAAACAGGGCTGCCTTCAGCGCGAAGACGATCATCAGCAGCATCGCCGCCACGCGGACCAGCGCGGCTTCGTCCGCCGGCACCTCCTGCAGCCGCAGCGCAAGATCGGCGATGTTGAGCGTGCCGGTGACCGAATAGAGCACGCCAAGGGCAAACAGGAACAGCGTCGATCCGGCCAGGTTGATGACAACGTATTGCAGCCCGGCGCGCATCCGGTCACGCCCGCCGGAATGGACCATCAGCCCGTAGGAGGCGATCAGCAGGATCTCGAAGAACACGAAGAGGTTGAAGATGTCGCCGGTCAGGAAGGCGCCGCAGATCCCCATCAGCTGGAACTGGAAGAGCGCGTGGAAATGCCACCCGCGCGCGTCCCATCCCGTGGCGACCGCATGGACAAGTACCAGTAACGCCAGCACCGTGGTGACAAGGACCATCAGCGCCGACAGCCGGTCGAGCACGAGGACGATGCCGAAGGGTGCGGGCCAGTCGCCGAGATAGTAGACCTGCGGATCGCCTCCTGCCGTCACGAAAAGCCCTATGGCGATGACCAGCAGCGCGACGGTTCCCGCCACGGAGGCGGTCCGCGCGAGCGGGAGGTCATGGCGCATGACGAAGCCGATGACCGGCGCCAGCAGGGCTGGCAGGATGACAGGGGCGATGATCCAGTGGTTCATTCCCGGCCCCCCGCACCATATTCGGCGTTCTCGGCCGCTTCCGCCATGTCGATCCGGTCGTCATCCGATTCCAGATAGGCGCCGAGGGCGACCATCACCAGCACCGCCGTCATCCCGAAAGAGATGACGATCGCGGTCAGCACCAGCGCCTGCGGCAGCGGATCCGTATAATTCGCCTCGCCATAGGGCGACAGGACCGGCGGCATGTCGATCGAAAGCCGGCCTGACGCGAACAGAAAGATATTCACCGCATAGGACAGCAGCGCCAGTCCCAGGATCGTCGAGAACGCTCTGAGGCGTAGGATCAGGTAGATCCCCGCCGCCGTCAGAGCGCCTACGGAACTCGCCACGATGAACTCCATGCTATTCCTGCTCCTTGGTAGTGCGTGTCGTCCGGTCCGCGGAGGGGTCGTAATCCATCGGCTCGCGATTGACGGTTTCGCCCGCATATCGTGCAATGCGCGACAGGCTGTAGAGCATCAGCATCACCGCGCCCAGAACCGCCAGAAACACGCCAAGATCGAATAGCATCGCGGTGGCAAGCTCGAATTCCTCGATCGGGGGGAAGTGGAAATAATCGTAGCCGCTGGTCAGGAATGGTTTGCCGCCCAACCATGCGCCCGCCCCTGTCAGACCGGCGATCACCACGCCCCAGCCGATCATGGCGTGATATTCGATCTTCTGGCGGCTCTGGGTCCAGGCGAAGCCCGACGCCATGTATTGCATGAGCAGCGCGATCGACACGACGAGACCGGCCACGAATCCGCCGCCCGGCTGGTTGTGGCCGCGCAGGAAGATGTAGACCCCCACAAGGATGGCGATCGGCATCATCACGCGAGTGGCGATGACCATCATCAGGGGATGCCGGTCCCGGGAGCGGTCGAGCGAGTAGTCGGTGTTGCGCAGCTTTCGTGCCGCCGGACCGTTCAGCAGCGCCTTCATCACCGCATAGATGATAAGCCCCGCGATACCGAGGACGATGATCTCGCCATAGGTGTCGTAGCCGCGGAAATCGACAAGGATGACGTTCACCACATTCGTGCCGCCCCCACCCTCGTAGGAATTCGCGAGGTGATAATCCGAGATCGTCGGCGTGTCGCGCAACAGGAACATCAGTGCAAGCGCGCCCACGCCCGCCCCGCCGGCGATGGCGATCACGCCGTCCCTGATCCGGCGACCGGCCGAGCTTTCGACGGGCGAAGCCTTGGGCATGTAATGAAGCGCCAGAAGCAGCAGCATGATGGTCACGGTCTCGACCGAGATCTGGGTCAGTGCCAGGTCGGGCGCCGAGAGGTAGACGAAACCGACCGAGATGGTCAGGCCGATCACGCCCATCACGACGAGCGACCGGAACCTGTTGCGATGCATCAGCGCCATGGATCCGGCCGCCACCAGCAGAAGGACCCAGCCGACCAGGACCAACGGCGGCACCGGCAGCATCTCACGCGTCTGAGGCGGCATGCCGCCGCCGCGCCACGCGAGATAGCCAAGCAGCGTGGTGGACCCGACGAAGATCGCAAGGTAGCGCGACATCGCGCCGTCATGGGTCCGCTGCGTGACCCACCGCGACAGGCCGACCGCCCCGCCGACCAGACCGTCGAAGATCGCCTTGGCCTCGGGCCTGGGTGCGGCGATCCAGGCCCGGTCCAGTGGACGGTGGGCCGCTAGCAGCGCCGCGCCGGCCAGAACCGCGATGACCGACATGTAGAGCGCTGGTGTGATCCCGTGCCAGATCTTGAGATGGAACTCTGGCAACGTGCCCCCGGTCACCGCACCCGCGGCCACGCGCACCAGCGGTTCCGCGACGTGCGGCAGGATACCTATCAGGACGACTAGGCCGACCAGCAGGGCCGGGGCGATCCACAGACCGAAGGGCGGGTCGTGGGGCTTGTGGGGATAGTCCTCGCGCACCCGGCCGAAAAAGACATGCACGATGAAGCGGAAGGAATAGGCGACCGACAGAAGCGCGCCCAGCGTGGCGAGCACGGGCAGCGCCCAGGGGCTGCCCGCCCAGTCGGTATGTGAGGCCTCCTCCAGCATCATTTCCTTCGACAGAAAGCCGTTCAGCAGCGGTATCCCCGCCATCGACAGCGCCGCGATCGTGCCGAGGACGAAGGTGACCGGCATCAGCGTTCGCAATCCGCCAAGCCGCTTGATATCGCGGGTATGCGCCTCGTGGTCGATGATGCCGGCCGTCATGAAGAGCGCGGCCTTGAAGGTCAGGTGATTGATGATGTGAAACACCGCCACCACCGCCGCCATCGGTGTGCCGAAGCCCAGCAGCATCGTCAGCAGGCCCAGATGGCTGACCGTCGAGAAGGCCAGCAGCGCCTTGAGATCGTCCTTGAACAGCGCGATCAGCGCGCCCAGCACCATCGTCACCAGCCCGGTGGTCGTCACGATGTAGAACCACGCCTCGGTGCCCGCCAGGACGGGCCACATGCGCGCCATCAGGAAGACGCCCGCCTTCACCATGGTCGCGGAATGCAGATAGGCCGAGACCGGCGTCGGCGCGGCCATCGCATGCGGCAGCCAGAAGTGGAACGGGAACTGGGCCGATTTGGTGAACGCGCCCAGCAGGATCAGGATCAGCGCCGGCATGTACCAGTCCGACGCGCGGATCGCCTCGCCCGCCCCCAGGATGTCCGTCAGCTTGTAGCTGCCCACGATCTCGCCCAGGATCAGCATGCCGCCGATCATCGCAAGCCCGCCCGCGGCGGTCACCGCCAGTGCCATCCGCGCGCCCTGCCGGCCCTCGGGCAGATGTTTCCAGTAGCCGATCAGCAGGAAGGAGGACAGGCTGGTGAGTTCCCAGAAAATCAGCAGAAGCAGGATGTTGTCGGACAGCACGATCCCCAGCATCGCCCCTTGGAACAGCAGCAGATAGGTGTAGAATTGCCCCATCGGGTCATCGCCCGAAAGATAGAACCGGGCGTAAAGCGTGATCAGCAAGCCGACGCCAAGGATCATCGCCGCGAACAGCAGACCGAGACCATCGAGAAAGAACGCGACCGACAGGCCGAGCTGCGGCAGCCAGGACAGTTCCACCGTGATGATCTGCCCGGCCATCACGGAGGGCGCGAGCAGCAGCAGCATGATCAGGGACAATACCGTCGGAAGCGCGGTGAAGATCGCGCAGGCGTTCCGGCCGGCGCGGATCATCATCCCCGGCAGCAATGCCCCGATGAACGGCAGCAATGCGATGATGATGAGCGAAGGGTCGTTCACGACGACAGCGGCTTCCTGTCCGTTCACGGCATCGCCTTCAGGTGAAATATGCCACCTGAACCCCTAACGGATCGGCGCGCTGGTCGGCGCTTGGAGTCTCGGTTCCTAGGAGAAGCAAGTGAAACTGTAGTCATCTGACGTCGGTTCCGCGTGTAATCAGAAAGTTAACCGGGGGATTTCGCACGAGATCGGCAGTGAAGGCGCCGGGCCCTGCAAAGGAGGTGATGCGGGTCGTTACATGAACAGCCATCAGATCAGAAACATGGTCCCTGACGGCGCGGTGTAGACTTGCTCGCGGGTTGCGCCGCATCGGTGGACAGGAACTGGCGTAATTCAAGCACTCGCTGCACCTGCTGATCTGGTTGGTTGATGGCACGTTTCTGCCATTAGACCACGGCTGGCTGTATGCCGCCAAGGGCAGAATGACCGCGCGGCCCGATTTGACCCAATTTTCCCGGCGCTCACATAACTCCGCCGGAAAATTTCCAGCGGATCCGAAATGTAGCCGGCCAAACCGCAATCCGGCCCGCGGCAGGCAAATGCCCGGTCCCAAGTTTGCGCAAGGCAATTGCGAGTCCGTTTTGCCTAGGCTCAGGACTTCGGTAACGGGTCTCTCTTAGTCAAGAGATTTCGGCCAAGCGATTTGGCCCCGCCGACGGGCTATTCCTGCTCAGTCGATCCGCTCGACGTCTCGCGGCTCGTTCGTGAGATCCTTGGGGAACATGCTTCGGTCCGTGGTCAGCCGCGAGGGCTGCCGACATGATGCTGGTTCGATGCAGTTCCGGCGTGTCCATCTCATTGGCGTGCTCAGCGTGGCTGGCGACTGTCCAGACCCCGACATCACCGGAACCGCGTCCCTACGGGACCTCGTGAGCCTACAATCAGGCAGGCGAAGCGGTCAGGCTCAATTGGTCGGCGCAACCTCCATCCTGAAGGTCGATCCGTCGATCCACATGCGATGCAACACGACAGCAATACGGCGAGCCAGGGCAACCATCGCGCGTTTCCGTCCGCGGCGTTTGGCAACATGGGATGCCCATGTTCGTAGTGCGTTGCCACGCCCGCGATTCAGCATGACCGTAGCAGCCTGACACAGGGCACGCCTTAGGTTCACATCCCCGGCTTTGGTGATGCCGCCTGATACATCCCGCTCTCCAGACTGACTGCGAGAGGGCGTTAGACCAACCCAAGGACCGACATTCTTCGAAGAACGGAAGCGCGACGGGTCATCGACGGCGGATCGGAAGGTAAGTGCGACGACGGCTCCAACGCCCGGCATGGTCATCAAGCGCAGACAAACGGGGTCTTCGGCAGCCTTCTGTCGGACCAGCTTCTCCAGCCCTGCCAGCTCCTGGCGCAAGGCCGCGCGAACCCGCAGCATGGGTGCGGCCGCGGCTTCAAGCATCGTGTTCCCTTCGACCAGCTCCCAGATCCGCGCCTCGAACCTGCCGCGCGAGATGGCGCCCACCTTGAGCCCGAAGTTCCTAAGCAGCCCGCGCAGGGACATCTCCAAGGCGATCATGTTCCCCTGGATGGCCTTGCGCGCCGCCAAAACCGCGCGCACCTCCTGAGCAGAGACCGACTTGCAGTGGACCGGCCGGAACCAGCCGAGGTGCAACAGGCGCGCGATCCCTTCCGCATCGCGCCTGTCGGTCTTGATGGGCATGGCCTTGAGTGCGCCCTTCACCTGCCGCGTTTCCATCAGGACGGCAGGCAGGCCGATCTCCTTCATCGCACGGTGCAGCCATTGCGACAGCGGACCAGCTTCGAGACCGACCGCTTCTACGGTTCCTTCGAGACCCTCGAGCAAGCTGATCAGCGGCTCCGGCTCGCTGATCACCTCCACCTCTTCTATGATCTTTCCATGCTCCGTGAGCACGCAGACCGCAGTTTTCGCCAGCGATACGTCCAGCCCGACAAACAGCTTCATCCCGTCAACCTCCATAAAATCTGATACGGGAATGGCAGCTGCAAGTGCGATATCCGGCAAGCGGCAACGGTCGTGAAGCGTCCGGCCCGTTACGGCATCTCATAACCAGAACATCACAGTTGCGGCGAGAGCGACGGCGGAGAGGAAGACCTTCGGGCATCTGTCGTAGCGGGTCGCCACGCGTCGCCAGTCCTTGAGCCTGCCGAACATGATCTCGATCCGGTTGCGGCGTTTGTAGCGACGCTTGTCGTATTTGATGGGGCTCCTGCGCGCCTTGCGGCCAGGAATACAGGCCCTGATCCCCTTGTCCTGCAAGGCTTCGCGGAACCAATCGGCATCATAGCCTCGGTCAGCAAGTAGCCACTGCGCAGCTGGCAGGCCGCCCAGAAGGGCTGCCGCGCCAGTGTAATCACTAACCTGACCGGCAGACATGAAGAACCTGATCGGGCGTCCCTTCGTGTCGGTCACCGCGTGGAGCTTGGTGTTCATCCCACCCTTGGTGCGACCAATCAGACGCCCGCATCCCCCTTTTTACTCCGCAGGCTTGAGGCCGTGCGGTGTGCTTTCAGGTAGGTCGCATCGATCATGATAGTCGTCGGCTCCACCGCTTCGGCCGCCAGCCCCTCGAATATTCGGGCGAACACCCCCATCTCGCTCCAACGCTTCCAGCGGTTGTAGAGCGTCTTGGCTGGACCGTATTCCTTCGGTGCATCGCTCCAGCGTAACCCATTGCGGTTGACGAAGATTATCCCGCTCAGAACACGACGATCATCGACCCGTGGGCGGCCATGGCTCTTCGGAAAAAACGGCTCGAGCCGCGCCATCTGCTCGTCGCTCAGCCAGAAAAGATTGCTCACCACACCCTCCTATAGTTGGAGAGCGTGAATCACGCCGCCAGTGGCGCCGCAAGCCGATTAATGGGTCCTGAGCCTAGGAGGTTCAGTGGCTGGCCCAAGCGCCGATACGGGATCTGCACCTGGATCCGTGCCTGACGCCGGCATAGCGTCGAATAGTCGGGCACAGGCCAGTCGAGACCGGCCATCTCGATCAAGCTCGCAACGAGGCCGACGGTCTGCCGAAGCGGCAGGCCGAACAGGACTTTCAGCGTGAGACAGGTCTGAATGGCGCTGTCGGAGAAGGTCTCGGGATGGCCACGCTTGCCGCTTCGGCCTGCCTTCCAGGGCATTGCCGGATCGAACCAGATGGCCAGCGATCCTCGCCGTTTCAGGGCGGCGTTATAGTCGGACCAGTTCGTCGTGCGGTAGCGGGTGTTGGCAGGCTTGGGCATGCCATCGATCTAACCATCAGGATTCCCGAGATGAATCCCTCTCACCGATATGTGCAACAAGCCCGTTCAACGGTATCCTGCGTGGCCGCGAAGCAGACCCGCTCCCTGCATGGATTGACGCCGCGATCGAAACCGATCTGGCGCCTATCGTGCGCTTTGCCCGCACATTGAATCGGGACTTCGATGCTGTCAAAAACGCCATCGAGATGCCTTGGAGCAACGGCCAAGCAGAAGGTCAGATCAATCGTCTGAAGACCCTCAAACGCGCCATGTATGGCCGAGCCGGTCCAGAATTGTTGCGCGCGAGAATGCTACCGTTCCGCCACACAGATTGAGGCAGAGCCCAATTAAGGGCTACGCGACAGGTGCTTTGCCGCAGATCCCGATCTACGTGGACAGCCCGCTTGCCACAAAAGCAACGCGGGTCTTCGCCAAGCATCACAAAGAGTTGGAGGAAGGCGCGGTGTTGATGCGTGGCTTGAAGTCACGACACCTGCATTTCACCGAGACGCGTGAACAAAGCATCGCACTTGACCGAGTACAGGGATTTCACATCGTCATCGCCGCGTCGGGCATGTGCGACGCGGGGCGCATCCGGCACCGGCTGAAGAACTGGCTCTGGCGCGACGAGGGCACCGTTCTGTTCACCGGCTTTCAGGCGGTGGGCACACTGGGGCGCATCTTGCAAGACGGCGCGAAGTCGGTGCGCATCCAAGGCGAGGAATTCGCGGTGCGTGCGAGGATCCGGTCGTTGGATCTCTACTCCGGCCACGCCGACGGCACCGAATTGCGCGACTGGATCAAGGAACGGCTACCGATCCGGCACCAGCTTTTTCTGGTCCATGGTGAAGAAGCCGCCATGCAGGGACTCGCGGCGCGGCTCGCCGGGATCGTCGATGCCCAAAATGTCCTGCGACCGGAACTGGATGAGGGTTTCGTCCTGACCGCAACCGGCGCACAACACCTTGCCACTCCTAAGCTACCCCGGCTTCCTGGTGAACAGGTCGCGCGCCTCGATTGGCACAACGACGCGTCGCGCCTGTTCCTGGACATCAACGACGCCCTCCTTTCCAGCCTGGATGAAAAGGCAAGGCGCGTGCTTATCCGCCGGCTCCAGAAGGCGCTTCGAAACGGGGAGGAAGTGCCGACGAGACCGCAATAGTCTGTTTCGGGTTTCACCCTTGACTGCCGCAGTCGGAACGGCTGCACGACCGTTGCGCCACGCTGGGTGGCCTCGCGGCATGACAACGTCCTAGAAACTGCCAAACGTGCTTCCCAGCACGATGATCAAGGCGCAGGCAAGGATTGGGGCCAGCACCGCCACCATGAAGATATCGCCATAGGCTTGCCGGTGGGTCATACCACAGATGCCCAGAAGCGTGATGACCGCCCCGTTGTGCGGAAGCGTATCAAGACCCCCGGTCGCCACCGAAACGACCCGATGCAACAGCGCGGGATCGACGCTTTGCGCGACCGCTTGCGCCATCAACGAAGGCCCCAGCACGTCCAGCGCAATCGACATGCCGCCCGATGCCGATCCGGTAATGCCAGCCAGCGCCCCGGACGAAAGCGCCGCCGTCACCACGACATTCCCGCCCGCGAGCCCGTCCAGACCCTGTCGCAGCACCTCGAAGCCGGGCAAGGTGGCGATCACCGCTCCAAATCCGACCAGACTTGCCGTGTTGAACAAGGGCAGCAAGGCGGACTCCGCCCCCTCGTTTAGTGTCTTCATCAGCTCTGGCGGACGGCTGAGCACCAGCGCCAGCACCAGTGCGACAGTCAGCGCGGTGATGACTGACCAAAGCCCGCCCACGCGCGCAAGGTCCGTTTCGCCGTACTGTGGCAAGGCAAGGTATCCCGTCTGGAGGGCAGGCAGAACCATCCAACCCATGGCCAACGTTACCACCCCGACAGACAGGATCGGCGCAACTGCAGCCCAAAGGGGCATGGGTACGTCCCCGAGCGACGCTGGGGGCATCACGGGCGGCGTATCGGCCTGAAGTGCCCGCGCGCGATAGCGCAGCCAAATCATGCCCAGCCCCAGCATTGCCGCGGCCGCGATCAGCCCAAGGCCGGGTGCCGCAAAGGGCGTGGTGCCGAATGTCGCCATGGGAATCGCGTTCTGGATCGACGGTGTGCCGGGCAGCGCAGTCATCGTAAAGGTGAAGGCACCCAGCGCGATGGTCGCAGGAATCAGCCGCGCGGGCAGACCGGTTTCGGCAAAAAGCGCGCGCGCCAGAGGCCAGGCAACAAAGGCCACGACGAACAGGGACACTCCGCCATAGGTCAACACCGCGCAGGCCAGAACCACCGCGAGGATTGCGTTCGCAGGCCCGACTGCCGTCGCGATCGCGCGCGCCAAGATCTGAGCCGCGCCCGAAGCATCCATCACCTTGCCAAATAGCGCCCCCAGCAGGAACAGTGGAAAGAAGGACACCACGAACCCCCCGGCCGCCTCCATGAAGACCTGCGTATAGGCCGCAAGCACGGGCGCGTCCGCCGCGAGGGCCGCTAGGACCGCCAACAGCGGTGCCAAAACCAGCACGGAAAGGCCCGCCCATGCGCCTGCAATCAGCAGGCCAAGCGCCAGAAGGATAAGAAGGACCGCCATGCATTCTCCAGTTGCTGCGTTGCAGCATAGCCGGTGACGGCACCTGTGCCAATCTTGAGCTTGATCAGCGCGTCGCGCATCGGAGCTGGATAGCGACCATTCGCGTCGAACAGGACCGTGTACTGGCTCATTTGGACCCATAGCCCATATAGGCCCCATCGGAAGGTTTCTTCGTAGAACCACGCTAAGGGGGAACTTTCAGAGAACATCTTCACGTTTCCCAGTCTCTGGCTGGTCTGATGTTCAGCGGCCGCGCAATTTTGCGGTCAGCGGTCCCAGAATGCCAATCGAAGTCGCCGGATAGGATGACGTGCTCCCACCCGAGCGGCGAGGTATGCGGAAGCAGCTTGGCGTCGTAGAGCGGGCTGGCCTGTGCGAGGTGGCTGGCCGCTTTGTCCATGTAGATCGTGTTCCAGAACGTGATGGCGGCGATGACGAGGTTGAGCGCCATGGCCCGTTTCTGTTGAGCCGCGTCAGAACGATCATGAATGCGCCCTTGTGAGTGGGCAAAGACGGCCCTGGCCAGCGAGTGCCGCGCTTCGCCCTTGTTGAGGCCTGCGTGGCATTCCATGCGCAGATCGGCGTTCTCGATCCAGTCAAGCATGAAGAGTGTGCGTTCGATCCGACCGATTTCACCGAGGGCAAGATACAGCCTGTTTTGCTGGCGGTACGCCCCAAGCTTTCGCAGGATTTCAGACGGTTTCAGAGACTTGTCGCGGATGCTGGCCGCGAGTCGCATGACGTCGCCCCAATGCTGCCGGGTCACCTCTTCATTGATAGGCTTCCCGATCAGAGGCGACAGGGTAGGCCACGCCTTCGCGCCACCGAAGCACGCCAACCGCCGGTCGGGAAAGTCGCGCAAGCGCGGGGCAAACGTCATCCCCAACAGATGGAACAGGGCAAAGACGTGGTCCGACACGCCGCCGGTATCTGTGTAGTGAACGAGGGGGTCAAAACTGGCCGGATTGCCCAGAAGACCGTCGAGCACAAAGGGCGCTTCGCCCGCCGTCGCGCCGATAACGCTGGAATGGAACGATCCGTACTGGCCCGACAGGAAAGAGTAGATTTTCAGGCCGGGGTCAGGCCCGTACTTGGCATTGATGAGTCCGCTGCCACGATTGGCAGAGAAGAACTGGCCATCTGATGAGCTGTGCTCAGCCGCGCCCCAGTGTCGCGCGAAGGGCAGACCATGATGGGCATCGACAATGCGGCCCAAGGCATCCGCGAATGTCTCGGGCCGAAGGTACCATGTCTGCGCCCAGGTCAGTTGCGCATGGCTGACACGCGATGAGGCGTGGGCCATCCGCTCCAAGCCGAGATTGGTGGCTCCAGCCAAGATCGTGGCCAGAACTGCAGCGGGTTCATCGTGCTGCTTGCCAGACCGCAGGTCAGTGAAGGCATCAAGGAACCCGGTCTGCGCATTCACCTCCCAAAGCAGCTCTGTGATGCGGATACGCGGCATCACGGCGTCGATGGCCCGTTCCAAACGCACCGCAGCAGGAGGTGTCACCGCATCATGTGGTGTGATTTTCAGCCGCCCACGCTCGATACGGACGCCGATAAGAGCATTGCGTTTCAAGGCGCGGTCCACTTGGTCAAGACGTTTCGCCAACATGCTCCGGCGATCAGCCAGCCACGCGTCCGGATCGGTCTCGAAACCTGCATCCCGCATGACAGTTTCAGCCGTGTCCCGGGGCATCAGGTAGCTGTCGAACCGGCGATACTCACGACTGCCGTCGACCCAGACATCCCCGGCTCGCAGGCGGTCTCGTAAGGTGGACACAATAGCGGTTTCATACACGCGCCGTTGTGGCTGACCGCCTTGGACGATCAGCGACGGCCAATGCTTGGCGGCAAACGGCATGGGCAGATCATCGGGCAACTTGCGTTTGCCGGTGCGGTTCTGATCCCGCAGCAAGGCGATGGCGTCCTTGAGATCATCCCCCGCATCGGTCGCATTGAATTGGAAGGCCTCCAGAAAGGCAGGGGCGAACTTGCGCATATACGCATAGCGCTCGGCCGCCAGAGAAAGCGGGTCACTGGTTGCCAGCTCTCCGAAGCTGGCAATTTCGTCACGCTTGCCCAGGAGCGTATCCCATCCGACATCCGCATCCAGCGCAGCAAAGGGGTCTTGCCCCAGGTCTTGTGCGCGGGCCATGGCATCAATGGATGCGCCGAAGAGCTGCATCAGCTTGCCAACCCGAGTCTTCCCCATACGCCAAACCTCCTCCTGATGGTTGCGGGATCTTGAGAAGAGCTGGCCGGTCAGTCGCTCGAACATGGCGATGGTCGCATCGGTGATCGTGACGGATAAATCCGCCATCTGCGCCGCGAGTGTTGCGATCCGCCGCCGCTCGCCAAAGTCGTTCAGCAAGCTCACGGGCGCTACAGCACCCTCGCGCGCGAACTTGAGCAGCCGGTCCGGGTGCAGACCCTGGCCAAGATCTGGCGGCAGATTCAATGATCGCAGATATTTCAAACGGTCCAGAAGCGCGGCCATGCTGGCCGGGCTGGTCGAGTGCGGAAAGCCGCGCAACCACGTGAGCCGCGTTTGCCCTACGGACGGGTCATTCACCAAGAGCGCCTGCAAATGGTCACGCTGCTCCAGTGAGAGGGCATCAAACAGCGCCGCGGCAGCCTCCCTTCGCGCGCGCGCCCGGCCCTTCAAGGCGAGGCGCTCAAGCGTGTCCACGCTCGGCAGCGCCAAACGGTGCTTGCGCAGGTCCGCAATCAGCGTCTCGACAATCTTCACGCCATGATCCGTCGCAAAGGCCGCCCTCGTGGCGATATCCTCCGCCTGCTGCACATGTTCAGATCCGAAAGGGGACAGACCCAAATGGCGCATCGCGAGGGCATGGTGTTCATGCCGCGTATTTCGCCTGACGGCATATTCACCGAGAGAACAAGCATCGATCTGAAGTTGCTCTGCAAGCCAGGCGATCAGTTCATCTGGCGGCATGATGCCTTCGCTCCACCCCAAACCAGGGTAGCGCAGCAGACAAATATGCACCGCAAAGCCAAGGTGGTTTTCGGCGCGGCGGCGAGTACGGATCAGATCAATGTCATCTCCGCTCAGCAGATAGTGACGGATCAAGGCTTCAGAATCTGTCGGCACCCCGAAGAGGTCCGCATACGCGCGGGAGGAAAGAAGTCTACGGGCCATAAGGCGTCCTCAAAACGTTGTTGCAAGTTTGAAGACGCCCAATATTATAGAGACTGTTAAAAAGACAGATATCCTGCACAAATCCGGGATTAGGGTAACCACCTGCGATCAGGGCCTAAAACGGCCATTTTGGAGACACCATGCCACGCACTGGCGACATCCTCGGATACGCAAGGGTCTCGACCGTCGACCAAGATTTGTCCGGACAGAAAGATCGGCTGCTACAACACGGCGCTATTCGCGTGTTCGAAGACGTGATCTCCGGCAAAACGTTCAACCGGCCCGGTTTGACAGCCTTGCTTGATCAGGCCAGACCCAACGACACCCTCGCCGTCATTCGCCTCGATCGGTTGGGGCGCTCGCTCAAGGAACTCTTGGAAACCGTCGACGGCCTCAAAGCCAGAGAGATCAATCTGATCAGCCTCGAGGAGCGGATCGATACGACTTCCGCCGCCGGAGAGCTCGTGTTCCATGTCTTCGGGGCCATTGCGCATTTCGAGCGCCGCCTGATCTCTGAGCGCACCAAAGACGGCCTGATCAACGCTCGAAAGCATGGCCGCATCCCTGGGCGCCCGCCATTGCAACCCGAGACAATCTCAGCCCTCCAAGATCTCGTCGGCGCAGGTAAATCCGTCGCTCAAGCCGCAAAACACCTCGGCATAGGCAGATCAACAGCTTACAAGGCGATCAGAAATGCCACGCTGTAAGCCATGTTCAGGCTTCGTTCTTCCTTAGCGTGGTTCTACGAAGAAACCTTCCGATGGGGCCTTCCTCGAAAATGCGGATGCGAGTCAGTCGCTCGCGCTTGGGCTTCCGCGCGTTCACCGCCAGCATCTCGTCGAGCATGTCTTGCCAAGGCCCGATCTTCGGCAACGGCTGAATGGTTCGCTCATAGGTGAGCTCCGTCGCACCGGACCGGATCACCTTGCGCACCGTGTTCCGCGATACTCGCAGCTCCCGGCAGATCTGCTTGATCGACTTCTTGTCCTGAAAATACGCCCGTCGGATCTTCGCTATCGTCTCCACGACCAACATCCCACACTGTGCTCCCCGATGACCTCGGGGGCATCATCCACATCAGTGTAAGGGGGTCATTTTTGGACGCCGATCACCCCGCTACGGGGTCAATTTTGCATGCCGGTTCACACCCATGGCACGCCCAATATGTGGACGACAGCCGCCTATGACGACGAGCTGGGGCTGATCTATGCGCCGCTTGGGAACACCACGCCCGATTACTACGGGGCAGAACGCCCGGCGTTCTCGGATGAATACAATGCCTCGCTGGTCGCGCTGGACGTGAACACTGGTCGCGAACGCTGGAAGTTCCGCACGGTGAACCATGACCTCTGGGATTATGACCTGCCCGCACAGCCTGCCTTGCTGGACCTGCCGGATGGCTCGGGCGGCACTCAGAAAGCCGTGATGCAGACCACGAAACGTGGCCAGATCTTCTTGCTGGACCGCACCACAGGCGAGCCGATTGCCGAGGTCGCGGAAAAGCCTGTTCCCCAGACCGGCCAAGTGCCGGAAGAACGTCTCGCCCCAACCCAGCCCTATTCGGTCGGGATGCCCACCATCGGTGCGGAACGGCTGACCGAAGCCCGCATGTGGGGCATGACGATGTTCGACCAGCTCGCCTGCCGCATCGCCTTCCGGCAACTGCGCTATGACGGGGACTTCACTCCGATCGGACTGGATTATGCCATCGAACAGCCCGGCAATATCGGCGGCATGAACTGGGGCAGCGTTTCCGTTGACATTCCGAACAACCGCATCTTCGTGAATGACATCCGCGCGCCGAGTATCTTCTCGCTGGTCCCGCGCGACGACTATCCGGAGTTTGCCCAAAAGGCCCATGCCGATGGCACCGGCCACGGCCCGTCGCCGCAAAAGGGCACGCCCTACGGCATGGCGACCGAGATGTGGGTCTCGCCACTGGGGGTGCCCTGTGTGACCCCGCCCTTTGGCACGATCACCGCCATCGACATGAACACCCGCAAGATTGCCTGGCAGGTCCCGGCCGGGACGGCCGAACAACTGGGGCCGTTGGGGATCAGGTCGCATCTGCCGATGCCCCTCGGCCTGCCGACCTATGCCGGCACGATTTCGACGGCCGGCGGGTTGGTGTTCTTTGCCGGAACGCAGGACTACTACCTGCGGGCATATGATGCAGAGACAGGCGAGGAGCTGTGGCGCCATGCGCTTCCGGTCGGGTCGAGCGCCACGCCCATTACCTATGTCTCCCCCAAGACGGGTAAACAATATGTCCTGATCTCGGTCGGCGGCGCGCCCTACTCGGCTGACAAGGGTGATTATGTCATGGCCTTCGCCTTGCCATAATCACAGACAGCGGTGGCTGCGGAGATCTGAACAGCCGGGATAGAGGAATTTTCCACGTATGAGCCGGGCCGGAACCCTGGATGAACCGCCGCGCCTTCTTCGACGCCAAAACGCGGACGCCTGGCAAGGCTACGCAGAAGAGATTGAGATTGTGCTGACCAATCCAGCGATCGGTGACCGTTACGATCTTCAGTTGGTCTGCCCCCATCAAGTGGTCAGGGTTGAATGTTAGTGCATGGTCGGTCTCTGGCCTATCGGGACGATGCTTTCGGGCGCCGGCGGGCGATACCCAAGGGCGCTGTGCGCGCCTGACAGCGTTGTAGTGGCGACGCCATCTCTCGATCAGGATCTGGGCCTCGTGCAGCGTGTAGAAGATCTCACCGTTCAGATGGCGTATCGGGGCTTCGCTCCCGGTCCTGCCGGTGATCTCCTTTCCGGCAGGTATTAAGCTAGGGAGGATCAGAGTTGGTTGCGCAATATGTCGGGTTGGATGTGTCGCTGGAACTGACCAGCATCTGTGTGGTGGATGAGGAAGGCCGTAGGGTTCTGGCGACGAAGGCTGCCTCGGACCCCGACGCCATCGCCGACGCGCTGCGCGAAGCGGCGGGAGAGTTCGTCAGGGTTGGCCTCGAGGCGGGGCCGCTAAGATATGCGCGAAAGTTGGTGACGCTTGATCAGGCGGCAGCTTGAATGTGGCGAACCCCGTCGCGGAACTCAACCCCGCTGATAACCTCTGGCAGGCGGTTCCGACCGTCGAGCTTTCGCCATTTCTTCTGCGCCGACATCATAAGCCGGAAGGCCATGGCGAGTCTGTCAATGGCACCTCAAAAATCCCCAGAACGGGCAACGTAAAATTCCCCAGTTTGGCGTCCCGGTTGTCAGCGGGGATCAGAGACTAGCAGCTCCATTTTTGATTTTTGGCGGCCGTCCCCGGCGCTTTGGTGGCGGGGGTGGGGCGATGGGGGCATTGGAGCGCACGTATTCGGGAATGAGGTCAGCGTGCCCTCTGAGCCGATAGCTGGCGCCTTCGATCTGCAGGACGACAGCATGGTGAAGCAGCCTGTCCAGCAGTGCCGTCGCGACGACGGGATCCCCGAAGACCTCCCCCCACTCGGCAAAGCCGCGGTTCGAGGTAAGGATCATGGCTCCTTTTTCGTAGCGGGCATTGACCAACTGGAAGAACAGGTTGGCACCGCCCTGGGTAATCGGCAGGTAGCCGATCTCGTCGACGATCAGCAGTGAGGCCCGGGCATAGAAGCGGATCTTCTCGGACAGCCGCCCTTCTTGCTCGGCCTTGGACAGGGCCTCGACCAGCTCTGCCAGGGTGGCTCTGTAGACGCTCCGACCTGCCTTTACTGCAGCGACCCCCAGAGCAGTGGCCAGATGCGATTTTCCGGTGCCAGGCGGACCAAGGAAATGGACGACCTCGGCACGCCGGATGAAGTCGAGCTGTGCCAGAGCGGCCACCCTTTCCCGATCTATGGAAGGCTGGAAGCTGAAGTCGAACCCCTCCAGGGTCTTGATCGGAACAAGCCGCGCGGTTTTCAGGGCCACGTCGATCCGCCGGGTTTCCCTGGTCGAGTATTCCTCACTCAGCAAGATATCGATGGCCTCCAGCGCTGTGATTTCGCCCTGCTCCAGCCGATGCAGGGTATGATCCAGAGCCTCCAGGGCACGGGGCATTTTCAGGCCGACGAGGGCGCCCCGAACGCGGTCCAGCACCCCGTTCATCTTGGCACCTCTCCGGAGGCCAGTCGCCGACCGACGGCGTCATAGAAGTCCAGGGAGCGGCGCAGGCCCGGTGGACGCTCGGGGCGTGCGACCGGTCGCTTCGGCGGCGCCTTGCGGTGGCTGGGATCGACACGGCGCTGGTTCTTGCCCTCCAGGACAGGGTGGCGGGCAATCTCCACGCCATCCTCGAAGATCCTGATGTCGCGGGTATGGTTCTGGACCTCGAGCATCCGCCTGCGCGTGGTGTCGGGGACGCTGTAGAAGTTGCCGTCGACCGAGACCATGCCATCCTTGCTGACACGCCGTTCGACGGTCAGCACGGCATCGTAGGGCAAGGCCGGCAAGGAGATCAGAAAGGGCTGTTCCTCGGCAAAATGTTCGTCGACGACCCGATGCGTGGTGGCATGGACCCGGGGATTGGCGATGTCTTCCCGCCAGGCTGTGAACTGGTCATTCAGATCCGCCAGATCACGGAAGTCACGGGCCAGAAAGAAATCCTGCCGGATATAGCGGAATGGCCTCTCGACCTTGCCTTTCGTCTTGGCCCTGTACGGTTTGCAGGCGCGCGGGGCCGATCTGTAGTGGTTCAGCAGCGCCACCAGAGAGGTGTTGTAGGTGACAACGCCTGCGGCGTCCTGGCCGACCACCGCTGTTTTCATACGATCATAGAGGATCTCCTCCGGCGCCCCGCCCAGGGCTTCAAAGGCTGCGATATGGCAGCGCATGACGGACTGCAGGTTCTGGCTGGCAACGAATTGCCCCCACATCCATCGGCTGTGGCCCAGAACCAGACTGAACAGCCAGACCTTGCGGATGATGCCGGGCTCGGCGGTAAACTCCACGACAAATTCCGCGAAGTCGACCTGCGCCTGTTTGCCCGGAGGCGTTTCAAACCGACGCTCGAAGCGCGCCGTGAGCGGGGGGCGAACCGTGCGAAGGTATTTCTTCAGGGTTGTATAGCTGCCCTCATAGCCCTTGCCCTGCAATTCCCGGAATAGCCGACGCCCCGAAAGCTCCGGGAAATCCGCGACCCGATCACGCAGATAGGCATGATATCCGTCAAGTTTGCTGCCTCGTGGCGGGCGGGGCCCATAGATCGGGGGCTCCAGCCCAAGGTCCAGATACTTGCGGACAGTTTTACGGTCACAGCCCATCTGCCGGGCGATCGCGCTCACGCTCAGGCCCTGGCGTTTCAAATCATGTATCAACACAATTTCTCTCAGTTGGATCACCCGGCACCCTCCACACTGGTCGGAGGCATTCCGGGTGCTTTTTTGGCGAAAGCCAATTCTGAGGGGGCATGCCCCCTCAGAATTGGCCACTCAGTGCCACAACTGGGGAAAATTCAGCTGCCCGTTCTGGGGAAGATAAACCGGCCACTTACACGAGTCCGGTCTTTCGGCTCAGGCAGTCCTTGGTTCGCCGGGTGCGGTGCCGGACGGTAGCGAAGGTGCTCTCGATCGGATTTGACGTCAGGATATGCTTCCAGTGCTCGGCCGGATAATCGTAGAGGGTCAGCAGCGCGTCCCGGTCCTTGACCAGCTTGGCCACCGCCTTGTCCCATTTCACGCCATAGGTTTCGACGAAGACGTTGAAGGCGACGTTGGCTTCGGCCTTTGGCCCTGGCCTGCACCGATTTCGGCAGCGCGTTTAGAACGTTCATGGTCTTGTGCAGCCAGCACCGCTGCTCCTAAATAATAACCCCGGACGAAGCCCGTACTCCGCTAATTTACGCCGCAAGTTGTGCCGAATGTTCTGACGACGGACACGCCGCCGTCGTGATCATGCTCCGTAGCCTGAAGATGTATGGCATGGCCCAAGCCGTCACCGACCTGATCGAGCAAGGAGCACCAGCCTTCGATGCGGCCGTGCCGATCCTGTCCCAGTTGCTGAAAGCCGAGATGGCCGAGCGCGAGGTTCGCTCGATTGCCTATCACATGAAGGCTGCCCGCTTCCCAGTCTACAAGGATATCTCCGGCTACGACTTCGCCGCCAGCGAAATCAACGAGGCGACGGTGCGCCAACAGCATCGATGCGAGTTCATGGACGGAGCGCAGAACATTGTTCTCGTCGGCGGACCGGGCACAGGTAAAACACACGTCGCGACTGCTCTCGGCGTCCAGGCTATCGAGCATCACCGCCGAAAGGTCCGCTTCTTCTCGACCATCGAACTGGTCAACGCGCTCGAGCAGGAGAAGGCAAAGGGCAAGGCAGGTCAGATCGCCGAGACGCTGGTCCGTCTCGATCTGCTGATCCTCGATGAACTCGGATACCTTCCGTTCAGTGCTTCCGGCGGAGCGCTGCTCTTCCACCTGCTGAGCAAGCTTTACGAGCGCACCAGCGTCGTCATAACCACCAACCTCAGCTTCAGCGAATGGGCCACCGTCTTCGGCGATGCCAAGATGACCACAGCTCTGCTCGAACGCCTGACCCACCGTTGCCACATCCTGGAAACCGGTAACGACAGCTTCCGCTTCAAGGCCAGCTCGGCCGCAGCAGCGCAGAAGAGAGGAGAAGAGACCAATCCCTTGACCAAAGCCTGATCAGAAAACCATACTCAGAGGTGGCTCACTTCTCGGTGGAAAAACCGGCTCAGTTCTGCGCGGAAACCAACAATTCGGGCACTCGCAGTTTCGGATCCGACGTAAGAGCGGCGTTGTCAGGCCAAGCCCCACAGCCTGTTTCAGAAAGATAAGGGACGTATATCGATCATCTACAGCGGCAGTCATATCGAGACTATCCACACATTCACTTTCCTGAAGGAGGTTCACGCCGCCACGAGACGATCTTCGGCGTGAACACCTGAACGATCTCGCCATCCTGGTTGATCGTCTCGCTGCGGAAGGTGACGAGGCCGCGTTCGGGTTTCGAGCGTGACGGCGCGATGGTGACGATTTCGCTTTCGACATGGATGCGGTCGCCGGGCCATGTGGCGCGGGGCCAGGAGATTTCCCCGCCCGCGCCGATCAGCCCGCCGGCCAGCGGCAGGCTCTGCACCAGCAGCCGCATGGTGGTCGCGGCCGTGTGCCAGCCGCTGGCGGCGAGCTTGCCGAACAGGCTGTCGCGCGCCAGTTCCTCGTCGAGATGGAAGAACTGCGGATCGTAGCGCCCGGCAAATTCCCGGATTTCGTCGATTTCCATCACATGGGAAGGGCTGGTGAAGCGCTGCCCGATGGTCAGGTCATCGAGATAGAGCTTCACCGCCTGCGCATCTTCGGTCATCTCGCGTCTCCCTCAGCCGGCCAGCGTCGCGTCCGGCGAGCGCTTTTAGTATTCGTCGAGAACGATCTGGCGGATCGCGGTCTTGAGCAGCTTGCCGGTTGCCGTGTGCGGCAGTTCCTCGACGATGATGACTTCGTCGGGAATGCTCCACTTGGAGATCTTGCCGGTATAGACATCGAGCATGTCGTGGCGGGTAAACGTCTGGCCGGGCTTGACCACCACCACCAGAACGGGCCGCTCGCCCCAGCGGGCATCGGGAGCGGCAACCACGGCCGCTTCCTTGATCGCCGGATGGGCCTGCGCGATGTTCTCAAGCTCGATCGAGCTGATCCATTCGCCGCCGGATTTCACCACGTCCTTGGTGCGGTCGACGATCTGCACGAAGCCGTCCTCGTCCATGGTGACGACATCGCCCGTGTCGAACCAGCCTTCGACGGCATGCGCCGGGCTCTTTTCCGTGTTGTAGTAACCGGCCGCGACCCAGGGGCCGCGCACCAGCATGGCGCCGAAGGCCTTGCCGTCGCGCGCCACCGGCTTGCCGTCGCTGCCGTCGATGCGGAATTCCATGCCGAACAGCGGGCGGCCCTGCTTGGATTCGAGCGTGAGGCGCTGTTCCGCCGAGAGCTTCTCGTGCTTGGGAAGAAGCGTCGCCGCAAGTCCGATCGGGCTCGTTTCCGTCATGCCCCAGGCATGGCGAACCGTAACGCCCATGTTGTGGAAACGGCTGATCATGATCGGCGGCGTGGCCGATCCGCCGATGGCGACCCGCTTCAGGCTCGTGAACTTCTGGCCATGGGCATCCATCCAGTCGAGCAGGCCGAGCCAGACCGTCGGCACGCCGGCGGTTGCCGTCACGCCTTCGCTTTCGAACAGTGAATGCAGGCTGGCGCCATCGAGGTTCGGGCCGGGCATCACGAGCTTCGCCCCGACCATCGGGGCCGCGAACGGCAGGCCCCAGGCGTTGACGTGGAACATCGGCACCACCGGCACCACGGCGTCATTGGCCGAAAGGCTGAGCACGTCCATCAAGCTGATCGCCATGGCATGCAGCACGCTGGAGCGGTGGCTGTAGAGCACGCCCTTCGGATCGCCCGTGGTGCCCGAGGTGTAGCACAGGGCGGATGCGGTATTCTCGTCGAACACCGGCCATTCGAATTCGTCGGGTTCGTTGGCAATCAGCGTCTCGTAGCAGACGAGGTTCGGCAGCACGTCCGACTTCGGCATATGCGCCTCGTCGGTCAGGATGACCACGGCCTTCAGCGGCGCCAGCCGGTCGGCCAGCGCTTCGAGGATCGGCAGGAAGGTGAGGTCGGAGAAGAGCACGCTGTCGCCGGCATGTTCGATGATGTAGCCGATCTGCTCGCGGAAGAGGCGCGGGTTGATCGTGTGGCACACGAAGCCCGAGCCTGATACGCCGTAATAGAGTTCCATGTGGCGATAGCCGTTCCAGGCAAGCGTGCCCACCCGGTCGCCATGCTCAAGGCCGAGCTTCTTGAGCGCGTTGGCGAGCTTCTGGCTGCGCTTGGAAAGATCCGCATAGGTGTAGCGATGGATGGGGCCTTCTACGGTCTTCGAAACCACTTCCGTGCTGCCGTGATAGGTCGCTGCGTGACGCAGGATCGATGACACGAGCAGCGGTGCATTCATCATCATGCCAAGCATGGTCTTCTCCTCCCGGGATAAACTTCAATCAGAATAAGTCGGCGTCGAGCGCCATGATGTCGGCAGCGCCGGCGCGGATGGCCGCGTCGAGGCTGACGGTCTGCGGCAGCAGGCGGGCCGCAAAGAAGCGGGCAAGCGCAAGCTTGCGCTGCTTCAGCGGCGTCGTCGCATCGGCTGAGGCTTCTTCGGCCATGCGCACCCAGAGCCAGCCGAAGCTCACCAGCGCGAAGAAGCGCAGGTAGTCGGTGGCGCTCGCTCCGGCCTCCACCGGATCGGCGCCCTTGGCCAGCAAGTCTTCCGTCAGTTTCTCCAGCCGGGCAAGGGCCTCGAGAACGGAGGTTTTCACCGTTTCCAGTTCGGCCGGACCCTTCGTGGCCGAAAGGTCATTGCGCACCAGCGCGAAGAAGCCGCGTGCCACGGCGCCGTTTTCCATCGGCAGCTTCCGGCCGACGAGATCCATGGCCTGCACGCCGTTGGTGCCCTCGTAGATCTGGGCGATGCGGGCATCGCGCACATACTGTTCCATGCCCCATTCGCGGATATAGCCGTGACCGCCGAACACCTGCTGCGACTGGACGGCGATCTCGAAGCCGAAATCGGTGAAGGCGGCCTTCACCACCGGCGTCAGCAGCGCGACGAGGCCGTCGGCCTTGCGGCGCGCTTCCGCATCCGGGTGACGAGCGGCGATGTCCATCTGCAAGGCGGTCCAGATGGCGAGCGCGCGGCCGGCTTCGGTCAGCGACCGGCCGGTCAGCAGCATCTTGCGCACATCGGCATGTTCGATGATCGGCACGGGGCCGCGCGCACCGTCGGCGGAGCGGCCCTGCAGGCGCTCACGGGCGTAGGCGACGGCCTTCTGGTTGGCGGCCTCGCCAATGCCCAGCCCCTGAATGCCGACGAACAGGCGCTCGGCATTCATCATCGTGAACATGGCGTTGAGGCCGCGGCCGGGCTCTCCGACCAGCCAGCCGATGGCGCCGTCATAGTTCATCACGCAGGTCGGCTGGGCGTGAATGCCCATCTTGTGCTCCAGCGAGCCGACCGACATGCGGTTGCGCTCACCGAGCGAGCCGTCTTCCCTGACGAGGAACTTGGGCGACAGGAACAGGCTGATGCCCTTCACGCCCTTCGGCGCATCGGGCAGGCGGGCCAGCACCAGATGCACGATGTTGCCGCCGAAATCCTGATCGCCGGAGGAAATGAAGATCTTGGTGCCCTTGATGGCGTAGGAACCGTCGCCCACCGGCTCGGCGCGGGTGGTGAGCAGGCCGAGATCGGTGCCGGCGGAGGATTCGGTGAGCGCCATCGCGCCCGTCCATTCGCCCGAGATCATCTTCGGCAGATATGTCTGCTTCAGCTCGTCGCTCGCATGATGGGCGATTGCTTCGACCGCGCCGCGCGTCAGGCCCGGAAATAGGCCGAAGGAGAGGTTGGCGGAAGACAGCATCTCGTCCAGCAGGATCTGCAGCACGCGCGGCAGGCCCTGTCCGCCGAACTCCGGGTCGCCGGAAAGTCCGCCCCAGCCGGCTTCGACGAAGGCCTTGTAGGCGTCGGCGATGCCCTTCGGCGTCGTCACCAGACCGTTTTCCAGCTTGCAACCTTCCTCGTCGCCGGGACGGTTGAGCGGTTCGAGGATTTCGGCGCAGAACTTGCCGCCTTCCTCCATGACGCTCGTTGCGAGTTCCGTGTTGACCTCTTCAAAGCCGGGAAGGGCGGCCATCTGCGCGTCGAAGTCGAAGACCTCGCCGAGCAGGAAGGAGATATCGTCGACGGGAGGGATATAGCCAGCCATGGGAGTTTCCTTGCCTCTTCTTGTTCAGTTGCGCAGCGGCTTGCCGGTCGGCAGCATGTGCTTGACGCGGTCCACGGTTGCGGGTGTTGCGAGCAGGTCGACGAAGGCTTCACGCTCCAGCGCGATCACATCGTCTTCCGTGAGTGGTTTCAGCGGATCGGCGGAAGGGCCGCCGGTCAGGACATTGGCAAGCGCGCGCCCGACCACCCCGTCGTGCACGGTGGCCCGACCGGCGAGCGCTTCGCCTTCGATGATGTTGTGGATCGCGGAAGCGCCCGAGGGACCGGACATGGCGACCAAAGGCGGTTCCGGTGCGACATAGCCTTCCGCGAGCGAAAGCGCCCTTGCCTTGGCGTCGGCGATCAGCCGGCTGCGGTTCATGGTGATGCCGTCGGTGGCCCTGAGATAGCCGAGGTTGCGGGCATCGAAGGCGCTTGCCGAAACCCTGGCAGGCGCGATCAGGTTGAAGGCGGCAATCGCAGGCGCGACCGGCCCGCGCAGAGCGGCGGTGGAGGCCGAGAAGCGCAGCATCATTTCCTTGCAGCCGCCCCAGCCCGGCACGACGCCGATGCGGGTTTCGACGAGGCCGATGGAAAGCTCCGCATGGGCCTGGATCGCGTCGCAATGCAGAAGGATCTCGCAGCCGCCGCCGAGCGCCAGACCGGCTGCAGCACCAACCACCGGGAAGGGGGTGTATTTCACCGCCTTGAAGGTGCGGTGGCCATGGTCGATGAAAGCGCCCAACGCCTCGCGGCCGCCCTTTTCCACGGTATCGAGGAAGACGCGCAGGTCGGCGCCCGCGCTGAACACGGCCGCATCGCTGCCGATCACCAGCGCCTTGAAATCCTTCGCCGTGCGTTCGACAGCCTTGTTGATGGCGTCAAGCAAAGCGGGATTGTAGGTGTTCATCTTGGTGCGGAATTCGAGGCAGGCGACGCCGTCGCCGAGATCCCAGAGGCTTGCCGCGCCCCAGTCCTCGACCGGCTTGCCGGCGAGCTTGAGGTCGGAAATGAGCAGCACGCCGTCACCCTTGACAATCGGTTCGATCGTGCCGTCAGGCAGCAGGTTGGCGCGCTTGCCGTCGACGACCGAATAGAAACCGCCCTTTTCTGCTGCGAGCGAGAGATAGGCGGGCACGGCAACGCCACGCGCTTCGAGCCGCGCCTTCAGCCAGCCGGCGCCGAGCCGGTCGATCAGCTCGAACGGACCCTGCTTCCAGCCGTAGCCGGTGCGCATGGCTTCATCCACGGCATCCGGCGTGTCGGCGATGTCCGGCACCAGCGATGCGGCATAGGCGAGCGCCTTTTCCATGACGACCGAGGCATAGCGGCCGCCGAGGCCGGCATGCTCCATCAGCGCGCGCGGATCGCCGCCCGAGGCATCGAGGCTTTCGGAGGAAACCGCCTTCTGCGGCCGGTAGTCGCCGGTTTTCAGGTCGGTTACGTCGCGCGACTTGCGGTCGGGCGAAAGCCGCACGAAGCCTGCGCCGCTTTTGCGGCCGAGACGGTTTTCCGCGATCATGCGGGCGATCAGCGCCGGTTCGGCGTCATAATCCTTCACCGCATCGCCTTCCGGCGTGGCGTTCTGCAGGCTGCGCAGGGTCGTTGGCATCAGGTCGATGCCGACGAGATCCAGCAGGCCGAAGATGCCGGTGGAGGGAATACCGAAGGGCTTGCCGATGATGGCGTCGGCCTCCTCGACATCGAGGCCGAGTTCGATGGCCTCGTTCTGCGCCACCACCATCCAGTAATTGCCGATGCGGTTACCGATGAAGCCGGGCGTGTCCTTGCAGATGACCACGCTCTTGCCGAGGCCGCGATCCGCGAAGTCACGGATCGTCGCGGTCACTTCCGGCTTGGTTGCCTTGCCGGAAACGAGTTCCAGGAGCCGCATGATGCGCGGCGGATTGAAGAAATGCGTGATCAGGAAGTCGGCGGCGAAACCTGCCGGCAGTCCCTCGACCAGCGAATGCAGCGGAATGGTCGAAGTGTTGGAAGAGACGATGGAGCCCTTCTTCCTGACGCCGTCGATGGCGCGGTAGAGCGTCTGCTTGATCTCCAGCTTTTCCGCGACAGCCTCGACGATCCAGTCGGCGTCGGCGATCAGCGCCAGGTCGTCCTTCGTCGAGCCCGCGGCGATGCGGCTCGCGAATGCCGGGTCCATGAAGCCGTTGGCCTTGAGCTGGCGGGCAACGCCGCCATCGGCGAACTTCTTCTCCATGTCGAGCAGCACCACGTCGAGGCCTGCATTGGCGAGATGGGCGGCGATGCCCGAACCCATGACTCCAGCGCCGATGACGGCGGCTTTTCTGATCGCGGTCATGATTATGCGGCCTCCAGAACCATGGCGATGCCCTGACCGCCGCCGATGCACTGGGTGGCGAGGGCATGGCGTCCGCCGTCGCGCTTCAGGAGCAGCGACGCCTTGCCGACAAGGCGGGCGCCGGTCGCACCCAGCGGATGGCCGAGCGCGATTGCGCCGCCGTCGCGGTTGAGGCGGGTGGGATCGATGTCGAGGTCGCGGCAGCAGGAGAGAACCTGCACGGCGAAGGCCTCGTTCATCTCGATCACGTCGAGTTCGCCTGCGGAAATGCCGGCGCGCTTCAGCGCCTTGCGGCTGGCCTCGACCGGGCCGATGCCCATGATTTCAGGCGCGCAGCCGGATATCGCATAGCCGGAGATGCGGGCGAGGGGCTTGAGGTTATGGCGCTTCACGAAGTCTTCCGAGCAGACCAGCGTCGCGGATGCGCCGTCGGTGAGCGGCGAGGAGTTACCGGCCGTGACCGAGCCGCCGGCCTTGAAGGCGGTCTTGAGGCCCGCGAGCTTTTCGGCGTCCGTCTCGCGCGGGCAGCCATCGGCGGTGACATCGCCGATCGGCGCGATCTCGGCGGCCAGCCGGTCATCGGCTCGGGCGGCGAGCGCCTTCTTCTGGCTTTCCAGCGAATAGGCGTCCTGTTCCTCGCGCGATATGCCGTAGCGGTCGGCAAGGTTTTCGGCGGTCAGTCCCATGTTGAGGAAGGCGATGCGCTGGGCGTCGCTCCAGGCCGGGTTCGGCATGGGATTGAAGCCCATCATCGGCACGCGGCTCATGCTTTCCACGCCGCCCGCGACGAAGGCGTCACCCGCGCCCATGGCGATGGCGCCAGCGGCCATCTGGATCGCCTGCATGGAGGAGCCGCACCAGCGGTTGACCGTGGAGCCGCCGACAGATTGCGGCAAGCCGGCGATCAGCGCCGCGCAGCGGGCGATGTTGAGGCCCTGTTCGCCTTCCGCGAAGGCGCAGCCGAGGTTCACGTCTTCAAGCTCGGCAGGGTCGATGCCGGAGCGATCGACCAGCGCCTTGATGACGCCGGCTGCGAGATCGTCAGGACGAACGCCGGCAAGCGCGCCGCGATAGGCGGGCGCAAAGGGGCTGCGCAGGGTGTCGACGATATAGATTGCGGTCATGGTCTTCTTCTTCCTGTCTGGAAGCATTTCCGGCAAAACTGCGAGGCGGCTGGCGTCGGAAAATGCGTAGAAACAAAGGGATGGAACGGGCGTCACATGTTGGGATAGTTCGGGCCGCCGCCGCCTTCGGGCGGCACCCAGGTGATGTTCTGCGAGGGATCCTTGATGTCGCAGGTCTTGCAGTGCACGCAGTTCTGCGCGTTGATCACGAAACGGGGGCCGGTCTTCGCCTGTTCGTCGTCATAGACGACCTCGTAGACCCCGGCGGGACAGTAAAGCCGCGCCGGTTCGCCATAGAGCGCCAGGTTGCGTTCAACCGGGATTGCGGGATCGGCAAGCCTCAGGTGAACCGGCTGGTCCTCGATATGATTGGTGTTCGACAGAAAGACCGAAGACGGTTTGTCGAAGGTCAGAATGCCATCCGGCTTCGGGTACTGGATCGGCGTGACCTCCGAGAGCGGCTTCAGGCTCTGGAAGTCGGCCTTCCTGTGCTTGAGCGTGCCGAAGGGCGAGACGCCGAAAAGCGTCTGCAGCCACATGTCGGTTGCGCCGAGGCCGACGCCGAGCACGGTGCCGAACCGCGACCACAGCGGCTTGACGTTGCGGACCGGCTTCAGGTCCCGCCCGATGGCCGAGCCGCGCCAGCCGGCCTCATAGGCTTCGAGCGTATCGTTGGCGCGACCGCCCGCAAGCCCGTCGAACACGGCATCCGCTGCCTGCATGCCGGAATGGATGGCGTTGTGCGAACCCTTGATGCGCGGCACGTTCATGAAGCCTGCCGCGCAGCCGGCGAGCACCCCGCCGGGAAAGGCAAGCTGCGGCACCGACTGGTAACCGCCTTCGGTCAGCGCGCGGGCGCCATAGGCGATGCGCTTGGCCCCCTCGAAGGTGTCGCGGATCAGCGGATGCGTCTTGAAGCGCTGGAATTCGTCGAAGGGTGAGAGCGTCGGGTTCTTGTAATCGAGATGCAGCACGAAGCCGACAGTCACCAGATGATCGTCGAAATGGTAGAGGAACGAGCCGCCGCCGGTCTTCATGTCGAGCGGCCAGCCGAACGAATGCTGCACCAGCCCCTTGCGGAACTTCTCCGGCTTCACCTGCCAGAGTTCCTTGATGCCGATGCCGAACTTCTGCACCGAGCGTCTCTCGGTCAGGTTGAAACGGGCGAGAAGCTGCTTGGTCAGGCTGCCCCGCGCACCCTCTGAAAACACGGTGTATTTCGCCCGAAGCTCCATGCCGGGGGTGAAATCGTCCTTCGGCGCGCCGTCGCGGCCAATACCCATGTCGCCGGTAGCGATGCCGGCGACCGCGCCGTTGTCGTCATAAAGAACTTCGGTTGCCGCAAAGCCCGGATAGATTTCGACGCCGAGCGCTTCGGCCTGTGCTCCGAGATAGCGGGCGACATTGCCGAGCGAGCCGATGAAATTGCCGTGATTGTTCATCAGCGGCGGCATCAGCGCATTGGGAAGCCGCAGCGAACGGTTGGCGGTCAGCACATGGAAGCGGTCGTCGGTGACTTCGGTGGTGAGCGGTCGGTCGGGATCTTCCCGCCAGTCGGGCAGGAGCGCATCGAGACCAGAAGGATCGATCACCGCACCCGACAGGATATGCGCGCCGACTTCCGAACCCTTTTCCACGACGACCACGGAGATTTCCGCGCCGGTCTCCGCCGCGCGCTGCTTCAGGCGGATCGCAGTGGTAAGACCGGCCGGTCCCGCGCCAACGATCACCACGTCGAAGTCCATGGCCTCCCTGATTGTCTCGCTCAACCTTTCCTCCTTCAGTTGATAATGATACATGTACCAAACGATTGTTACAGTTCGCAAGTGCAAAATTTTATGGCGTCTGCGAAGCCTGTTGAGAGCGGAGGGGATTTGGGAAAACGGGCGGCCTGCGCTATGAGCGTTGAAAGGATTGCAGCGATATGACGAGAGAAGGCCGGGAACGGCTCCGGGAGATTTGATGACGGTAGGGGACAGCCGTGAAATGACGGGCGCTGCGAAAAGCACGCTTGCAGGCACATTGCAGGACAGCGGGATGAGCGACCGGCATCGCGATATCCTTGAAGCCGCCGCCGCCCTCTTTGCCGAGCGCGGCTATGCGGCGACCTCGGTGCGCGATATCGGCGAGCGGGTGGGGCTGCTCGGCGGCTCGCTCTATCACTACATCAAGTCGAAGGAGGCGTTGTTCGTCCGCATCCACGATATCGCCCTGCAGGTGGCGGAGGATCGCATCCGCGCGGCCATCGCGCCGCTTTCCGATCCGTGGGAACGGCTGGAAGCGGCCTGCGTCACCATGATGGAAATCCAGCTCGATCCCAATTCGCTGACCATGCCGCTGATGAACGACTTCGCCTCGGCTCCGGCGGAGATCCGCGAACGGCTGGTCGAAAAGCGCGATACCTTCGAACTCGTGTTCCGCGACCTGATCGCCGCCCTGCCGCTCGATCCCGCCCTCGACCGCGGCGTCTATCGCCTGCTGCTGCTGACGCTGCTCAACAATGTCTCCGGCTGGTATCGCCCTGGCCGCATGACCCCGGACGAGATCGGGCGGCAGATCCTCCGCATCTTCCGGCACCGCAGCACTCCATAGGTGTAACGACCTGCAAACATAATCATCTCGGCTTGCAATCATCGCGATTTTGGGCCCGGATTACTTGCGTTTATCCGGGGCGGCGAACCCGCATTATTTGCGAATGAGCCCGGATTATTTGCAACCGGCCTGCAATCATCGGGCCAAACCCGGATTACGTGCGAACGAGTTAATGCAGCATGGAACGGCGCCCGCAGCACTGTTTGAACTTCTTGCCGGACCCGCAGGGGCAAGGCTCGTTCCGGCCGGTCTTGCCGCCTGACCGGATGAATGTCCCGGATGGCGGCGTGTAAAGATTGCGCTGTTTCAAAAAATACCGGTGCATGCGCATGACGCCTGCGGCGGCGCCAACCAGCAGATCCTGCCGTTGACCCTCGGTGACAGGATCATCGAAGGGGCGCATTTCCGGGTCTTCATGATGTTCATAGGCGAGTGCCCATATCGGCACCATGGCACCGCCTTCAGCTTCATCCTCCATGATCTGGAACCAGATATCGCGCCGCAGCTCGGTTCCGCGCAGGAACCCCTGCGCCCAGTCGTTGGCCTGGTATCTGCCATTCTCATCTTCCAGCACGAGAGGCAGGTATACCTCCTCGGAATCGAGCTGGTGGTTCACATGGTTCCAGTGCCGGTTGACCAGTTCGACAAACAGTTCGGCCTCCGCCATGTCCTCAAAGACCAGATCGCCGTCTTCCGTCGCGCCGTTTTGTAGGACGGGCATGTATTCGCTTGGCATGACCAGATCCGGACAACAAGCCAGCGCCGCGAAGAAGCCGTCGAGCGCTTCGACATTCGGGATTGCGCCGCCGCGCACCCGGCCAAGGAATTCTCCCAGCCTGCGTTCTTCGCTGTCGGAAAGTTCGGTATTGCGTTTCATATCGGCAGCCCCGCTTTTCGCATGAGGGTTGAGAGTTCGTCGGTTCTGTCTGTATCCAGCTGGCCCTTGAGGAAGCGGCGGATTTCGGGAAGGCGGGTGTCGGTCAGATCGGCCAGCGCCTTGGGGCTGTAGCCGATCCGGGCCAGCCGGGCGTCAAGATCGTCAAAGCCGACCGAAATGGTTTCCTCTACGATCTCGCGCGTGACCTGATCCGCGCCCATCCGGTAGGCATCGGCAAAGGCCCGGTTCAGGTGTTCGGCAAACTGCAAGGGCGTGGAAAGACGCTCCGCAAGATACTGCTGCGCCGCATCCTCAAAGACGTCCAGCGGCTCAACCCTTTCGGCCAGGCATTGTCCGAGAAGCCAGGACACGAATTCACGGCGTTCGTCGCCGATGCTGCTGAATTCGAACTTCACCGTCCGGTGGCCGACTTCCTCCATCGTGGCGCGGCGCAGGTCATTTCTGAGCCGCGGGTGGCCAACCAGCACCACGGACAGGGTGCCGCCCCCGGCGCCGATGACTTCCCGCAGCCGTTTCAAGCCGTTAAGCGTATTGCCGTGCAGGTCATGGGCTTCGTCGATGAAGAGGGCAATCGGCTTTTTGGCCTTGCGCACGGCCTCTTGAAGCAGCCGCTCCCGGCGCTCGGGCTGGGTTGGAACTTTCATGTCCGGATCGCCGCTAATGTCGAGAAAGAGCGCCGTGATCAGGGCCGGCAGCACCACGCGCGGCTTGTCCACCGAGAGGCTGCGCGCCACGATGATTTTCTTGTCGGCCGTGATCTGTTCCTGAAGACGGTTGATCATCACTGTCTTGCCGACCCCCACAGGGCCGGAAATGGCGATCAGATGCCCGGCCATAATGGCGGCCATCACGTCCTCCCGGAACTGGGTCAGGCGTTCGGTCTCGAAATACCCCGCCTGGTTCCACGGCCGCTCGATGCGGAAATGTTTCATGACCTGTCTGCTGAGCATGTGACCCGCCCCCTTCCTGTCATTGTTCGCGCCGGAAGCGCTGCTTGATTGCCGCCTCGATCTCGGCCTTGTTGAGCGTCCGGCCAACCAGATCGCCGATGAAGGCACGGTCCTCCTGCGAGAGTTCAGCAAGCGGCCGGTCCAGCAGATAGGAAATGGCCCGCCGTGCGCTCAGCGCATTCTCATAGGAAATCTGCCCCCAAGGGTCCGGATCGCTGAAGCGGACCTTGGGCAGCGGCACAATCTCGGCCGGGGCCGCGTCCAAACCTGACCCGCCAAGAGCGGCACGCGGCAAGCTGATCTGCTCGGCCAGTTTGGCTACCGCCTCGGCGCGCTTTTCACGGGGCGAAGATTTGCGCTTGCGATACCGGTGCAGCGGGATTGGCCCGCCTCGGGCCGATAGGGGCCGTAGCGCTTGTCCTGCCATTCCACGAACAGCTCATGATCGAAAAGGCCCCACCACAGCAGTACCTCCTCGCCTGCGAGATCGCCATCAACCTCGTAGAAGGCCCCGTCGATGGAAACGCGCGCATCCGCTGCGACCTTCCGGCGCTCGGGCTCCCGGGCAAAGGCGCAGAAGCGTTCCCAAGAACACATCTCGCGAATACCGGTTTCTGGCAGATTGGCCACCCAATCCTCGATCCGGCTGTGCGGTTCCCGGCGATGGGGTTTGTCATTATATTTGTTGATGAAATTCCTTAGCCAGAGATTGGCCTCCGCCTCGGTTTCCGGTTCGTGGAAATGATAGAGCGTCTCATGGGCCTCCTTCACCGTCCGGAAAGGTCTTTCTACCTTGCCCTTCGACCGGGCGGTAACCCGCGCCCCGTCGGAGCCGGCGGGCATATGCGTCTTCCATTCCACCCCAAGCCGCTCCATCACCGTCTGAAACACCAAGCTCTTGGCGACGGGGCCATTGTCGAGATAGATCATCCCGGGAATGCCTTGGAACTCCGTATCCTCCTTGGGCGACATTGCATTGAACAGGAACCGCAGTGCGCTTTCCGCATCCTCGCCGTAGACGCAGCGGTACTCCTGATAGGATGTGCCGGAGCGGTCATCCACCACGCTGTAAAGCATCATCGTTGGCTGTCCCCGCTTGGGGTCCAGCCAAGCCGGCTGCGCAATATGCTTCAGATCCGAGGGGCTGATGTCAAATTGCCAGCATGCGTTGGAATGGCGGGCTTCAAAGCGGGCTGCCGGCGCCGCGCGGGTCATGCGGGGCTGGTCGTATCTCCAATCTTTCAGCCACCGGTTCACGGTCGATCGTTTCAACAGGCCTTTCGGGGGCTGCACATGGCCCTCCGGCGTCTGGACACCATGCTCTTCCAGGAGCTCGATGGCCCGGGTGGTCGAAAGATGCCGCCCTTTCCTGTTGCTCGTGCGCATCTTCAAGGCGGCGATGATCTCGCAATAGCGCGCCAGATCACGTTCCTGGATGCCACGCGGTTTCCCGCGGTCCGACCGCCGCAAGCCCTTCGGCTGATGCAGGGACTTCAGGGCGCGGTAGACCGTGGACGGGCTGACGCCAAAAAGGCCCGCGATCCGGCCAACCTCCTCCCGCCGCGCCGCTGACCGGGGCGGCAACCCGGCCAGCCGGGTTCTCAGCGCCAGCAGCGTCTCGGCCGGAATGCGGATGCCCCTATTTGCCATCGGCAAACTCAGCGACATAGGCATAGAGCGTGGCCCGTGAGATCCCCATCAGGCTGCAAATCTCCGGCACCGTGTGTTTGCGGGAGCGGTAGAGGTCCACCGCATGGGCTCGTTTCTTGCGGTCCAGCGCTTTCTTGCGGCCGCCCTTGCGGCCGCGCGCCCGCGCTGCAGTCAATCCAGCCAGGGTGCGCTCCCGGATCAGGTTGCGCTCAAACTCGGCAAGAGCGCCGAACATGTGGAAGATCAGCTGGCCGCCGCTCGACGTGGTGTCGATGGATTCCTGAAGGCTCTTCAGCCCGACGCCCATCTCCTTCAGCTCTTCGGCCCGGGCGATCAGATCCTTCAGGGACCGCCCCAACCGGTCCAGCCGCCAAACAACCAGCGTGTCACCCTCGCGCAGTTGTTCCAGGGCGCTGGTCAGGCCAGGCCTTGCTGTCTTGGCTCCGCTCGCTTTGTCCTCGAAAATCCGCTCGCATCCTGCCGATCTCAGCGCGTCATGCTGCAAGGCAAGGCTCTGATCCCCGGTCGAAATACGTGCGTAGCCAATGAGCATGAAAAACCGTCTGACAACCTGATCCGCTCACAGGAACTCATACGTTGATTTCCAGACGCGGTAAACAGACAAAATTGAGCCGTAAAATCAATCGGGAGAATTCGGCTACAGCTGCCGTCCAGCAAACGGGCGTTTGTTGAACGGCCCGTTCGCACGTAATCCGGGTTCGGCCCGATGATTGCAGGCTGGTTGCAAACAATTCGGGCTCATTCGCAAATAATGCGGGTTCGGCACCCAGGATAGACGCAAATAATCCGGGCCAAAAATCACGATGTTTGCAAGCCGAACTCAGGATAATTGCAGGCCGTTACAGGTAGTCTTCTCGTGTCAGAAAACCTGAAAACGCTCATGAGAGCGTAGGATTCTGCACTCTCCGGCATCAGACCCCCTGAAGACGGCCGCCTTCTTCGGCTGCACAAAATTTAGTCGCACAACAATTGGAGCATTTTTGACGACTTTGACGCCCTCATCTGGTCTGAAAGTTTCAGTACGGAAATTCATTTCTATGATGGCTCAAGGGTCGTTGCGACAGTCTCCGCTATCTCAGTTCCATCATCTCTTCTCTGAATGCTTCGGTGGGGGTTCGCCATCCGAGGCACTTTCTGGGTGTCCCGTTCAGGTGGTCGCAAATCGCCTTCATATTGCGATTTGAGAGCGCCGCGAGCTGGGTGTCTCGCGGTAGATACCGGCGGGCCCGCTTGTTCAGATTCTCGATCGATCCTTTCTGCCAGGGAGCTTGCGGATCGCAGAACCAACTCTCAGTGCCGATGCCTGATTTCAGCTTGCGCCAGGCCCGGAATTCAAAGCCACGGTCGAAGGTGATCGACTTGCGGGCGGGCTGGGGCAGGGGTTCCATCACGTCCATCAGCTTGTTGATGAAGTGGGTCGAACTGCGGTCGTTGTTGGGGTCTGATGCCGGAGGGGGCAGAATAGTACGTTAAGGGGCTTTGCTTACCTTTTGGACCACCTGTATTCGCCGGTGAGGAGGATGTGGGCCCATCCGAGGGGCGAGATGTGCGCCAAAAGGTCAGGAGAGCAATCCAGTTCCGACCGACGACGTCCAGCCACAGCTTTGCCAAGATGCTTGGTGTTCCAATAGATGATGGTGGCGGCGAGCAGGTTCAGCCCGGCCATCCGGAAATGCTGCCCCTCAGTTGTTCGATCTCGGATTTCGCCTTGGCGCCCGATGCGTAGGGCATTCTTGAGGGCATGGTGCGCTTCGCCCTTGTTCAGGCCGATCTGAGCCCGGCGTTGCATGTCGGCGTCAAGCAGCCAATCGATGATGAACAGCGTCCGTTCAACCCGTCCTATTTCCCGTAGTGCCACCGCAAGCTCATGCTGCCGAGGATAGGCGGCGAATTTTCGCAACAGTTGACTTGGAGGCATTGCGCCCGCCACCATGGTGGCCGCGCTGCGCAGAATGTCGGGCCAGTTCGAACTGATGACGGGTTCCCTGATCTTGCCACCGATCAAACCTTTCAGCTCTTTTGGGCAGGATGTTGGATCGAAGAGGTAGAGGCGCTTGGATGGCAGATCACGGATGCGGGGTATGAACTGGAAGCCCAGCAGAGCGGTGACGGCGAAGACGTGGTCGGTGAAGCCGCCAGTATCGGCGTACTGCTCTGTGACCTTTCGCCCGGCGTCGGTCATCAACAGGCCATCCAGAATGTAGGGCGCTTCGTTCACCGTGGCCGGGATAGTCTGGGTGGCGAAGGGGCCGAACTGGTCGGAGACATGGGTGTAGGCTTTCAATCCGGGTTCATGGCCATACTTGGCGTTGATCAGATTCATCGCCTCGCCTTGGCGCGTTGTGGGGAAGAACTGCCCGTCACTGGACGCGGTGACACCGCTGCCCCAGAACCGGGCCATCGGCAAGGCAGATTGGCCTTCGATAACTGTGGCCAGGGCGCGTGCCATTGCCTCGCTTTCGACATGCCACCGCGACAGGCGCGAAAGTTGGAAATAATCATGGGTATTGGTGGCCCCGGCCATTTTGCTGAGGCCAAGGTTCAGTCCTTCTGCCAGCAGCACATTCAGCATGCCGACCCTGTCTTTGCACGGGGCGCCCGTGCGCAGATGGGTGAATGCTTCCGTAAAGCCGAGCTCGTCGTCCACTTCGAGCAGGAGGTCGGTGATCCTGATTTCCGGCAGGCGGCTATAAAGATCAAGCACCATGGCATCGGCCTCTTCGGGGACAGCAGCCGTCAGCCGGTCTATTTTGAGGGCGCCGTCTTCGATGGACCCGCCCGGAATGACACCGGCCCTGGCGGCGCGGGCCAATCGCTGTAGGCCCGCGGCCAGGCGAGACTTCCGATCCTCCAGCCAGGCATCCGGTTCGAACGGTATGGCCAACTTTGGCGTGACCCGGGCGACTTCGGCTGGGACCAGCGCGTCCTTTAGATCCCCATACCTGCGGGAATGTGCGAGCCAGATATCACCGGAACGGAAGGCATCGCGCAGATGGCACAGGACCGCCACGTCCCACAGTCGGTACCCATCATCGTTATTCAGGTGCCGATGCCATTTCGAGGTTCGGCGCAGAAAGGTCACGGGCCGGTCGGCGGTGGTTTCCGTTCCTGCGACGATAGCGGTGGCGGAGAGTAACGGTTCGGCTACCGGTGCGGCCTGAATATCGAGTGCCCGCAACATGCGGGGCGCATATCGTCGGAAGCGATGATACCCGTGAACAACGTGCGCGAGCGGATCGGCAGCCAATGTGTCGGTGAGTTGGGCAGCGGTGGCGACAAGCCCCCTGAGCGATGACCAGCCTCCCGCGTTTTGAACGGCCTCAATCAGGGGCGCCTGATCTTCATACGCTTCCAGCAGCGCTGATCCGAGGTTTGAGAACCCCTGCAAGGTGTCCTTCAGAGCCGCCTTTGCGTCATTCGCCTGGGCATCGCACGCGCGTTTCGCCTCGCGCCATGTCTTCCCGACGATCCGGTCATGGGTTTCGACCACAGCATCGGCAATGGCACTGCGCCATTCCAAAGCGCAGACCGCGACGATGGCAAGGCGGCGGTCGCCTGAAATATCCCGCAGATCGCCGGCGAAATACCGTTCCCCTTGCCGTCGGAGGCGAGCAATGCGGTGAGGCGGAACATCGGACAGGATGGATTGATCCAACGCTGTGCCCTGCAAGAATTCAAGCCGGTCGAGCAGGCGGTTCATATCGGCCGAGTTTCGGCCAACCTCGAATTGGCGCAGCCAGACAAAGCGGGTGACAGAGCTGTCCGCGCTTTCAGTCAGCAGTGCATCAAGCTGGCCGCGCAATTCATCATTCAGCCGGTCGGCAATCCGGGTGTCGATCCGTCGCTCGGCAGCGACAAGTGCATCCGCGCAAAGACGTTCGATAACCGTGATCCCAGGTAGAATGGTTTGGGTCGCCCGGCACTTCTCTGCAAAGCGCCGGGCCAGATCCTCGTTCGACCGGGCGGTTTCGGCTTCGCTCTCCAGCCAGGTCTTCAGGTCGCGCGCCCCTCGACCAGTAAACATCTTGTAGCCGTAAAGATTGCGCAGGGTGGCCAAGTGGTCACGGCGGGTTTCCTCCCTCGTTGCATAGTCTGCCAGATCATCGGGTCTCAGCCCGAGTTGCGCCGCCAAGAAGCGCGTCACTGCCGCAGGAATGACCTCACCGGGCGCCAGCACCCGACCTGGGTATCGCAGCGCGCAAAGCTGCAGGGCGAAGCCGAAACGATTGTGGGGGCGGCGACGGGCGCGGATAATTTCCAGATCGTCGTCCGCCAAGGTGTAGTGGCGCAGCATCGACGCTTCTTCAGTTGGCATGTCAAGCAGCGCCGCCCGCTGGCGGTCGGTCAGCATTCTCCGGCGAGGCATGTGGTTCCTTCCAAAATCATGAACATGGGTGTCCGTAAGAGGATCGATCAGCGGACATGTGTCACAAGGGTTGGCAAGGGCAGAGAAACCACGCCCCAACATATCTCGTATAGCTGGTACGATTTGATTCGCACATGTGGCCCCTTAATCGTACAATTTGAGCATGACTGTGACCAAGATTGGCTATGCCCGCTGTTCGACCGACAAACAGGATCTGACCGCACAGCGGCAGGTCTTATGCGACTTGGGGGTATCGGAGGATCTCATCTATACCGACCACGGGCTGACGGGCACCAATCGCGCCCGCCCCGGTCTCGACCAGGCACTGGCAGCCGTGCGCGAAGGCGATGTGCTGGTCGTGCCAAAACTGGATCGCCTTGCCCGGTCCGTCCCCGATGCACGCGCTATCGCAGAACAGTTGGAAAAAAAGGGCGTCAAGCTCGCCTTGGGGATGTCTATCTACGACCCGACAGATCCCATGGGCAAAATGTTCTTCAACATTCTCGCTACCTTTGCCGAGTTTGAGGCCGATCTGATCCGGTTGCGCACGAGAGAAGGCATGGCCATCGCCCGTGCAAAGGGCAAACTCCGTGGAAAACAGCCAAAACTCTCTGAAAAACAACAGAAAGAACTCGCCCGCATGCATGCAACCGGCGAGTATTCTATCAGTGATCTGGCTGAGCTGTTCGCGGTCTCCAGGCCAACGATTTACAGAACCCTGCACCGCACAGGGGCCAAAATCAGCCCTTAGCGTACTATTCTGCCCCCTCCGGCATCAGATCCCATTATGACGTTCTCAGCGATCTGGGGGCGCGTCAGGCGGCGCGGGCGGGCGCGGTGCTGCCCCGCGATGCCTATGCGATCAGCGGCACCCTGCGCCGACACCGCGACAGTGCGGCGGCGGCCGGGTTCGCCGGGGCCGAGGCCGACCCGGCGTGGAACGAGTTCGACTATCTCGACATCATCGCCGTTGCCCATCCGGGCCTGGGCAACATGCCCGCCCTGCGCGCCCATCTGGCGCATGAGCCCGCCCCCATGCAGGCGTTTCAGGCGCTGTATGAAGAGGCCGTCGCGCGCTGGATGGAGGCCGACGGAAACAGCTACCGCGAATCCCGCCGCGATTTCGTGACCCGCGTCGAGGGCGCGCTGGAGCGCGCGTCGGGCAAGGGCGATGCGGTGGTGTTCACCTCGGGCGGGGTGATCTCGGCGCTTGTCGCGGGGCTGCTGGACCTGACCCCTGCGGCGGCGCGCCGCATCGACCGCGTGCTGGTCAATGCGGGCATCACCACGATCACGACCGGGCGGCGCGGCCCGCAGCTTCTGGCGCTGAACGCCCAGACCCATTTGCAGGAGGACGGGTTTGTCACATTCCGTTAAGGACGAAATCACCCTCATCACCGGCGCCAGTTCCGGCCTCGGCGCCGGCATGGCGCGCGAGATCGCGGCGCGCGGCGGGCATCTGGCGCTGTGCGCGCGGCGCATCGAACAGCTTGAGGCTCTGAAGGCCGAGATCACCGCCGCCCGTCCCGCCTGCCGGGTCGAGATCGCCGCGCTCGATGTGACCGATGCCGACGCCGTAGCCGCCACCTTCGCCGATTTCCGCGCCCGCATGGGGCGGCTGGATCGCGTCGTCATCAACGCCGGGATCGGGCGCGGAAATCGGCAAGGGCGGCTGGGCCGAGAACCGCGCCACGCTGGAAACCAACCTGATCGCCGCCTTCGCGCAGGCCGAGGCCGCGATGGCCGCCTTCCGCGACCAGAACAAGGGCCACCTCGTCGTCATGTCCTCGATGAGCGCAATCCGCGGGATGCGCGGGGCGATGACCGCCTATGCGACCTCCAAGGCCGGTGTCGCGTTGCCCTTAAATTCGGCACACGGCGCGTTGGGCAGCGTGTGTTGCCCTTAAATGTGGTCTTCAGACGCCAGCTCGTCGGAGTTTTTCCCTATTTCGCAGTACAATCCGGTCAACTGCTGCAAGAAGACGGGGCCCTTTTTCAAACGCACGAAGCAAGGCAACTCTTGCGTACCCATCGAGGCCAGTGCTGAATATAGCCGCCTTGGCCAGTGGACGTGACTGAGCAACGGCGATTGCCGCAAGGCAGAAGAGTCTCACGTCGGGTCTGGGACTTTGAAGGGCAAAGGCCGTATCCGCGCGAACGGACTTGAGCGCCTTGGCATAAGTGGCCGCCCGCATGGCGCGTCGAAGTTTGTTGGCGCAGTTGGACGTCACCGCACTTTCGAGCAGCGCCGCGCCGCTTCGGGCACGACGCACCAGCGTTTCGGATATTCGGTTGCGATCAGGCTTGATGAGGATCGACGCAAGTCGGGTGCCGCAGATCTGGCAGTCGAATGCCCATAACTTCCGCCACTGTTTGAGCGCTATACCGCGCCGAGAGCAGTCGGGACAAGTTTGGAACGCGACCTGCGCCGTCATCAGGGCATCGGTCTGGGTCATTGTCCCAAAGGTAAGGGATTGAACAGTTTCAGCGGCAACACGGGCCGCAATCGATATCTTTTCTGCTGTGGTCGCGGCCACCTCGACGTCAAAATCCAGCATGGCGACCTGTCGCGTATCGACTCCAATATGCGCCAGGAGTGCGTCGACCTCACAATGGTTGGTGACCGCCAGTCGCGTCAGCCATCCAGAAAGCAGCTCATCTGCAAGAGGCGTGACAGTTTTCGGCAACGGGCGCTGCTTCAAGCTCTGGCCTTCTCGAGCCGCCGTTGGGTATTCGCATGGCGCGACCAAACGGGCGTCCATTTTGCGACTGCATCGTCGGTGATGCATTCCTGGCCCGTGACGATCGCGTCAATGGATAGGTCCTTGACCAAGGAAAATATCCGCGAAGTCACCCCGCCGGTCAGCGCCAGTATCTGCTTGAGCGATTTAACCTTCAGATTGGATTTCTTCGCGAGCGGCATGGCCGCGATCAGGGTTTGGATCATGTCCGAGAACTCGGCATCGTCGCGCCAGTTTGGCAGGTGGTGTTCGTCCAGGCGTCGCGCGAGTTGGACATCGCCGCGAATGGCATCGACCGCTTCGCTGACTCCAAAGCATACCAGCGATACCTCGAGTTCATTGCTGAGATAACGCAGAACATTCAGGAAGCGGCGTTGTTCGCGATGGGTTCCCGCCAGGAGGTTGTGAACTTCGTCGATCATGATCATCCGAAGCCCGAGATCGCTTAGAAGGCCAACAACGCGGACCTCAAGCGAGGCAACACTTTGGGCCCGCAAGCTTAGCACCGATGACGGAGCGCCGACGGCAGCGAGGATGTGCATATAGAACCGCCGCTCGTCTGGCGCTGGTGGTGCCTGCAAAAGAAGCAGCGGGGTGCGCGTGATACCTGTTTCCGGATCGTATTCCGGCGCGTACCTGCGCGACAGGTTTCGGGCGATCATCGTCTTGCCGATGCCGGAGGCCCCATGCACGAGAAGGCCCGGCATTCGAGTCTGCCGTGGCATCTCGATGAGGCCTTGCAGCCGGTCTAGCACTTGTTCCGCCCTCGGAAAGCCGATCCAGATATCTGATTGAATGAGGGCGATGCGGCCGTCTGCTTCTGTTTCTGCCCTCAATTCACCAGCGCTCCACCTTAAACATGGGGCGCGATGTATCACCGGTGTCGACTGGTCGCAGCCCCTCCGATTCCCGATCATCGGTGACCAGACCCTTCATCGAAGAATTCCTTTCACGGGATCGGCGCTCTGCCTTGGTGAGCGCGCGGCTTTCTCCCTCGATTTGGCGTTGCTGCCGGATCAATTCGGCGAGGACCAGTTCATTCGTGCCCACTTTCCCAATGGCCCGTGCCTTTTGCATGGCCTCGCGGTATTCCCAGAGTGACACCGGCGGGATTTCCAGGTTGCGGTACCGGGCCTCGACACATCTGCCGCCGTCCAGTTCGACCCAGACGGCCGAGAGATCGCGGGGATCGTAGCGTACGACCACCTTTCCGTCCCGGCGACCGACATAGCCCGCGAGGGCGTCGGACCAGTAGCGCAGGTCGAACAGGTGGATGCCGTCACGACGTACTTGCCGCTGCTCACTTGGCAAGAAACTCACCCGAAACGCCTCCATGTCGAAGGGGATGTCGCCGGACATTTCCCCGGCGAGCGCTTCCCACTTGGCGACAGGAGCGCAGCCAAGGCTCGAATGAATGCTGTTGTTGTAGCGACAGATTTCCAAGGCAAACCACCGATCAAACTCTCGCAAGGTCATCGCCGCCATGGCTTCTGCGGCATAGCCGCCCTTGGCCGCGACCGACGACTGCGTTGTTCCTGGCAAGAGATGCACTGCGCCCATCATAGTGCCGATCAGCCGCTCGACATGCCCACCAAAATGAGGGCTTCCCGGCGGTCGATAGACCAGATTGATCCCCCATTCTGCGCAGGCAGATTGAAAGGCACGGGATCGAAAATCGCGGCCATTGTCGACGTGAATGCTGTCGGGCTTTCCCTGCGCGGGCCACGGAACATTACACTCGAGGTCGGCCAGAAACTCTGCTTTGGGGGCGACGGCCCGCGTGAGGCACAAGGCCACCGAAAGGCGAGACGGCGCCTCGAAGCTGACATGGTATCCTGTCACCATGCGCGTGGCGATGTCGATCGCCAAGGTCACCCAAGGACGGCCGATGGGTTTGCGCTCGAAACTGTCGACAAGGATTATGTCAGCTGGTGTGTGATCGATCTGTACAACGTCCAACGGTCGTTCTGATCTATTCCTTCCCGTCACCGGCGCAAACCTTTGGCGCGCTGCCTTTGCGCCCTCGCGCGCTTTCATGACTTCGCGCGCATCCATCGCATCGAGGCGACGCTGAACAGTTCGGCGCGTCGGGGGCTGAAGCCCTCGCTCAAGGCAGGCACTGCGGATTTCTGTCACAACGCGCGCCAGGCTAGGTCGTTCTCGCCGAAGGTAGTATCGAGTCAAATGGTCTTCGATGATGCCTTCGACATCACCGGCCACCATGATCGACCCCGTGGGTCGGCCGCGTCTGCGGGGAACAAGAGCGCTTGTCCGGCCACCTTCTTCTGCAAGCCGTCGGATCCAGCGCCAAACTGTGGTCTTGCTGACGCCAAGCTCCCAGACTGCATCACGTATACCGCTTTCCAAGCTCCCGGTGCGATTGAGATACGCCTGTACAAGCGGTCGAAGGACCGATGCCCGGCGCAGCGCCTCAGCACCAGCATCGCCACAGTCTTCATCATTACCTTCCATCGCTGCCAACCGCCCAACCCCGTGAACCCTATGTCAGCTTTAACGGCAAGAATGTCGGATTTAAAGGCAAGATATCATATTTAATGGCAAAGCAGCCTCATTGATTTCGTTGACTTTCTTATGCCGCATTTAAGGGCTACGCGACAGCCGCCAAAACCCCCAAAAGCCGTTTGAAGGAGATGACCCGCGCCCGGCATGCCACCGAGGCAAAGAAGCCTTATGCCGACTTCGCTACGCCTTCCGCCTCGGCCCAGGCAAAGCTCGACCCGGATCGTCCGCGGCGGGTCTTCCCAATCGAGGATTGGTAAGGTGCCGGACCACCTCATGTCCGCCACCGTCCCACTCTTGCAGGCCGATGACGCAGTGCGGATCGCCCATGTGCGCGCGCCGCGCTGGATCAGCCATCCGGCGGCCGGCGCGGCGCATGACGCGATGCGACTGCTGCTTGAGCGACCGCCATCCCTGCGCCCACGCGGTTTGCTGCTTGCCGGTCCCTACCATAACGGCAAGACCATGATCGCCGAACGCTTCGCCGTCGAACATCTGCGTGTTGCCGAGCAGCAAAAGGTGTGGGTGATTCAGACCCGGGAAGGTGCAGGGCTGTCGCATTTCTATGCCAGCATCCTGTCCGGATTGCGCGCGCCACAAGCCGCTGGCTGGCGCAGCCTGGCCCGCGCCGGCGATCAGGTCGATCATCTTCTGGAGCGCCTGAAGCCGCGCCTTTTGATCTTCGACGAGTTCCACAGCGCGTTGCGCGGGCGGCGCGAGGATGTGAAGGCCATCTTCTCGTTCTTGCGGCGGATCGCACGAGTGCATGACATCTCACCCGTCCTTGTCGGCGAAATCGCGATCTACGATGCGGTGCATGACACGGACGAAATGGGCTCACGCTTCGATACGATCCCCATTCCACGCTGGGCGTATGACGAGGATTTCGCGACACTTCTGGACAGCCTTGAGGTAAGTCTGCCGCTAGCCAATGCCTCCGATCTGTCGCGCGAACCCTTGGCAAAGATCATCCACGATCTGTCAGAGGGGCTGATCGGCGAGGTTATCGAGATAGTCACCAGGGCGGCAGTTGCGGCAATCTCGCGCGGTGAGGACCGGATCACGGGCGCAACCCTGTCGGACCTTGGCTATGTGCCTCTCTCGAGGCGCCGCAATTCCGCTTTGCGTCACGAGATGACATGAGGTTTGGGCCGACCGGGATCTCCGTGACGCCTGCAGAGCGGTATGAAGGCGCGGCGGGAAACCGTTGGCCCATGAGCATTATGCCCGCACCAGGTGAACTTCTGTCGAGCTGGCTGCACCGCCTCGCTTACGCAAACGGCATACCTCCGCACTATTTTGGTGCGCTTCTCGGAGCGCCAGGTCAGAACTGGTCGGCACGGCTTGATCGGGCGTTGCCCGATCGCATCCTGCGGCTTTTGGGGGAGCATACCCACATAGGGGTCTGATGCCGGAGGGGGCAGAATCCTACGCTAAGCTTTTTTCGGCCACCTGTACTCCCCCGTGAGCAGGAGATGGGCCCATCCGAGGGGCGAGATGTGCGCCAGGAGGTTGGGCGAGCAGTCCAGGCCTTCGCGTCGGCGGCTGGCGACGGCCTGGCCGAGATGCTTGGTATTCCAGTAGATGACGATTGCGGCGAGGAGGTTCAGCCCGGCCATGCGGAAGTGCTGGCCTTCGGAGGTGCGATCGCGGATTTCGCCCTGGCGGCCGATGCGAAGGGCGTTCTTCAGGGCATGATGGGCCTCACCTTTGTTGAGCCCGATCTGTGCGCGGCGCTGCATGTCGGCATCGAGCAGCCAATCGATGATGAAGAGCGTCCGTTCGACCCGTCCGATTTCTCGCAAGGTGACCGCCAGCTCGTGCTGTCTGGGATAGGAGGCAAACTTCCGCAGGAGTTGGCTCGGCGGCATGGCCCCTGACGCCATGGTTGCCACGCTGCGCAGGATATCCGGCCAGTTCGCGGCGATGAGACGGTCTCTGATCTTGCCGCCGATCAGCCCCTTCAGCTCTTTCGGGCAAGCGGCCGGATCGAAGAGGTAGAGGCGCTTGGATGGCAGGTCGCGGATGCGGGGGATGAACTGGAATCCGAGCAGGGCGGTGACAGCGAAGACGTGGTCCGTGAAGCCGCCGGTATCGGCATACTGCTCGCGGATCTTCTGGCCGGCGCGGGTCATCAGCAGGCCGTCAAGGATGTAGGGCGCTTCGTTCACGGTAGCCGGAATGGTCTGTGTGGCGAAGGGTCCGAACTGGTCGGAGACGTGGGTGTAGGCTTTCAGCCCGGGTTCATGGCCGTACTTGGCGTTGATCAGGTTCATCGCCTCGCCCTGACGTGTCGTCGAGAAGAACTGGCCGTCGCTCGACGCGGTCTGCCCGGCGCCCCAGAAGCGTGCCATCGGCAACGCCGACTGTCCTTCGATCACCATGGCCAGGGCGCGCGCCATCGCCTCGCTCTCGACATGCCAGCGTGACAGGCGGGAAAGCTGGAAAAAGTCGTGCGTGTTCGTGGCCCCGGCCATCTTGCTGAGGCCGAGATTCAATCCCTCGGCAAGCAGCACATTCAACAGGCCGATCCTGTCCTTGCAGGGCGCGCCGGTGCGCAAGTGCGTGAAGGCCTCGGTAAACCCGATCTCATCGTCCACCTCCAGCAGAAGATCCGTGACCCTGACTTCCGGCAGGCGGCCATAGAGATCGAGCACCAGGGCGTCGGCTTCCTCGGGAACCGCCGCGGTCAGCCGGTCGATTTTCAAGGTGCCGTCCTCGATGGAGCCGCCGGGGATCGCCCCGGCCTTTGCCGCGCGCGCCAGTCGGCATATGGCATCGGACATGCGCAGCTTACGATCCGCCAGCCAGGCCTCAGGTTCGAAGGGCATGGCCAGCCTTGGCGTGTCGCGTGCGACCTCGACCGGGACCAGCGCTTCCTTCAGATCGCCAAATCTGCGCGAATGCCCGAGCCAGATATCGCCAGAACGGAAGGCTTCGCGCAGATGGAACAGGACCGCGACCTCCCAGAGTCTGCTTGCCTCGTCAGCATCCGCGTTCAGATGCCGCAACCATTTCGAGCCTCGACGAAGGAATGTCAGTGGCAGGACCGTCGCCGTCTCCGTGCCCGCGATGATCGCGCTCGCCGCCAGCAGCGGTTCCGCCACGGGCGCGGCGCAAATGTCGAGCGCCCGCAACATGCGCGGCGCGTAGCGCCGGAACCGATGATAACCGTGACCGACATGCGCCAGCGGATCGGCGGCCAGGGTGTCTGTGAGCTGGGTCGCCGTGGCGACAAGCCCCTTGAGCGATAGCCAATCTCCGGCATTGCCGACGGCCTCTTCGAGGGAGGCCCGGTCCTCATGCGCTTCCAGGAGGGCGGAACCGAGGGTGGCGAAGGATTGCAGGGTGTCCTTCAGCGCCGATTTGGCATCGTCCATCCGGGCGTCACATCGCGATTTCGCCTCGCGCCAGGTCTTGCCGACGATCCGATCGTGGGTCTCGACCACGGCGTCGGCAATGGCGCTGCGCCATTCCAGAGCACAGACCGCAAGAATGGCGAGACGGCGGTCACCCGAGATATCCCGCAGATCGCCCGCGAAGTATCGCTCGCCCTGCCGGCGAAGGCGGGCAACCCGGTGCGGCGGTACATTCGCCAGAGTGCCCCGGTCCAATTCCAAAGCCTGCAAGTATTCCAGGCGGTCCAGCAGGCGGTTCATATCAGCCGAGTTCCGCCCGATCTCGAACTGACGCAGCCAGACGAACCGCGTAACCGAGCCGCCCGCATCTTCGGTCAGAAGGGCATCGAGCTGCGTTCGCATGTCATCGTCCAGCCGACTGGCGATCCGGGCGTCGACCCGCCGTTCAGCCGCGACGAGCGCATCCGCGCAAAGCCGCTCGATGACCGTGATTCCGGGCAGGACGGTCTGGGCCGCCCGGCATTGCTCGACGAAGCGCCGTGCCAGATCCTCGTTCGACCGGGCGGTTTCGGCCGCACCTTCAAGCCAGATTTTCAGATCGCGCGCCCCACGGCCCGCGAACATCTTGTAACCATAGATTTCGCGCAAGGTGGCCAGGTGCTCATGCCGGGTCTCCTCGCGCGCGGCATATCCGGCCAGGTCATCAGGCCTTATCCCAAGCTGCGCTGCCAGAAAGCGCGTGACTGCCAGTGGAATGACCTCGCCCGGCACCAGCAGCCGCCCGGGATACCGCAGCGCGCAGAGTTGCAGGGCAAAGCCGAAGCGATTGTGCGGACGGCGGCGGGCATGGATGATCTCCAGATCGTCCCGCGGTCAAGCCGCCCGCGAGACCAATAACGGACCCCAAAGAGCGCGAATTGCTGAGACAGATGCAAGCCGCACCAACTGCGAACCGCCAGTTCCACGCGTCCGACTTGTGTCGCTTGATCGGACACGCTGCCTACGAAGCGCGGGTGCTCGATGTGATCCGCAAGTTTGGGTGCCAGAGGTTTTCAGCAACTTTGGCGGTGCACGGAAGAGCGGTGTTGGCAGGGGAGATTTCGCGGTGAACTTTGCGTCACATGCGTGGAAATTTCAGCCGCCACGACATCATCTTCCCAGCCTACAGTGCCTGCGAGCATTGACGAAGCAGACCTTCGCCTCGCGGCACATGAACCAACGCAATGCGGACTATGCTGTCGTTGGACACATCGACGCGAAAGTCGGCTTTGGGCAGCTTGACGAGAACGGTGGGTTTCGCCGGAGACACAAACCCTGGGCACGCTCCGCCCGCCATCGGAGATTTGGGAAAGGGCAGCCTAGCCGGACCGACAGACCACTGAGCTTCACAAATGGACTCCTTTGTGTCCCCGGGACATTGGAACGCGGACGGGACACGCGACTTGCACAAGGGCCGGCATCCCACACCAAGACGCCCCGGTTTCACCGCTGGTTCCCGCGTTCCGCCAGCGGCCCCCGAAACGCCAACCGCATCTGCTTTTCGGTCTCGATCAGGGCGAAGAACACAGCGCCGACGCCGACGATCAGCAGGCCGTCGGCAAGGGTCACGGCCTGCGTGCCGAACACCCTCTGCAACGGTGGCACGTAGGTGATGGCGAATTGCGCGGCGGTAACGGCGACCACGCAGGCCCAGACGATCCGCGTGCCGCGCACCGCAGCCCAGGTGAGCGAAGTGCCGTGGATGTTGCGGATGAAGAACAGATGGAAGATCTCCAGCACCACCAGCATGTTCATCGCCAGGGTCTGCGCCAGCGCCTGGTCGTAACCCTTGTCGATCGCGTAGAAATACATCCCGAAGACCGCGGTCAGGAACAGGGTCGAGACCAGCACGATGTGCCAGACCAGCTCGCCGGTCAGAAGCGGCTCGTCACGCGGACGCGGCGGGCGGCGCATGGTGCCGGATTCCGAGGGCTCGAAGGCCAGCGCGATCCCGAGCGTCACCGCGGTGATGAGGTTGACCCAGAGGATCTGCACGGCGGTGATCGGAAGCGCCATGCCCGCGAACAGGGCGACAATGATGGTCATCGCCTCGCCGGCATTGGTGGGCAGGGTCCAACTGATCACCTTCTTGATGTTGTCGTAGACGGTGCGGCCCTCGCGCACGGCGGCGGCAATCGAGGCGAAATTGTCGTCGGCCAGCACGAACTCGGCCGCCTCCTTCGCCGCCTCCGAGCCCTTCAGCCCCATGGCGATGCCGGCATCGGCCCGTTTCAGCGCCGGGGCGTCGTTCACCCCGTCGCCGGTCATCGCGATGGTCAGCCCATGGGACTGAAGCGCGGTGACGAGGCGCAGCTTGTGGGCGGGCGAGGTGCGGGCGAAGATGTCGGTCTCGACCACGGCATCGGTAAGCGCGGCATCGTCCATCGCTTCGACATCCGCGCCGGTCAGGACCCGTTCGTGGTTTTCGAGCCCGATCATCCCGGCGATGGCGCGGGCCGTCGCGGCATGGTCGCCGGTGATCATCTTCACCCGGATGCCGGCGGCGCGGCATTCGGCCACCGCCGCAATCGCCTCGGCGCGCGGCGGGTCGATCAGGCCGATCAAGCCAATGAGCGTGAGCGTGCCGTCGAGGTCGGTGGTGCTCAGCGCGGCATGTCCGCCCGGCACCATCCGCACCGCCACCGCAATCACCCGCTGGCCTTCGGCCGCAAGGGTGTCGACCATCTCGTGCCAATAGCCGGGATCGAGCGGCTCGGTGCCGCCACCGGCAGCGCGCTGGTCGCGGCAGAGCGCAAGCACCGCCTCGGGCGCACCCTTGACGTGGATCCGCGCGGCCCCCTCTTCGCTGTGGTGCAATACGGCCATGTAGCGATGCGCGGCGTCGAAGGGGATCGCGTCGTCGCGGCACCAGCTCTGGAATGGCTCAGCTCCGTCGCCGGTGATCTTACCCGCGAGCGCCAGCAGCGCCCCCTCCATCGGGTCGCCCTCGACATGCCAGTCTTCGCCGCGGACACGCAGGACGGAATCGTTGCACAGCGCTGCCGTGCGGGCGAATTCCATCAGCACCGCGTGGTCTTCCGGATGGGCGTCGGCCTCGCGCCAACGCACCGCGCCCTCGGGCGCGTAGCCGTTGCCGCTCACGGAATATATGTGCTCGGCGGCGGCGAGCGAGGCCACCGTCATCTCGTTTCGGGTAAGCGTGCCGGTCTTGTCGGAGCAGATCACCGAGACCGAGCCCAGGGTCTCGATCGCCGGCAGCCGGCGGACGATGGCGTTGCGTCGCGCCATCGCCTGCACACCGACTGCGAGGGTGATGGTGAGCACCGCCGGCAGACCTTCCGGGATTGCCGCCACCGAAAGGCCGACCACGGCCATGAACAGCTCGGAGAACGCCATGTGGCCCACGAAATACCCGTAAGCGAGCAGCACGGCGGCCAGCATCAGGATGAACACTGTCAGCCAGCGGGCAAACCGGTCCATCTGCGCCACGAGCGGCGTCGTCAGCGTTTCGACCTCCGCCAGCATCCCGCTGATCCGCCCGATCTGCGTGTGTCCCCCCGTGGCGGTGACCACGCCACGCCCGGTGCCGGCGGCGACCAGCGTGCCGGAGAACAGCATCGGCGTCCGGTCGCCGAGATCGGCGTCTGCGTCGACCGGCCGGGTGCCCTTGTCGACGGGGACAGATTCGCCGGTGAGGATTGCCTCCTCGGCCTTTAGCCCGCGCGCCTCGATCAGTCGCAGGTCGGCCGGCACCCGGTCGCCCGCCTCTACGAGCACGATGTCGCCCGGCACGAGGTCGGCTGCGTCGACGCTGACGCGTTTGCCGTCGCGCAGCACGGCGGAGTGCGGCGCGAGCATGCCCCGGATCGCCGCCATCGCCTGTTCGGCGCGGCCCTCCTGGATGTAGCCGATCACCGCGTTGACGATGACCACCGCGAGGATCACCCCCGTGTCGATCCAATGCTGGAGCGCCGCTGTGACCACCGCCGCGCCAAGCAGCACGTAGATCAGGACGTTGTGGAAATGGGCGAGGAACCGCAGCACCGGACTGGGTTTCGGCGGTTCGGGCAGGCGGTTGGCGCCGTACTCCGACAGGCGGCGAGCGGCCTCCTCGGTCGAGAGGCCGGCGTGGGTCGTGTCGAGCGTGTCGAGCGCGTCGCCGGCATGTTGGGCGTGATACCGGGCGGCCATGTCTGGGTGGGTCATTTGCTCCTATTCCTTTCCGGCGCCGAGCGTGCCAAATCGCGGCTTGGATCCTTGGCGCGCGTCCGATCCCGACGCGCGTGATGGGGGCAGCCGAACGGACGCGCCACCGCGAAGCGCGCGTCTGTCCGCTCATAATCAGCCGCCGTGGTCTGGCGTGCTGTCCGCGGCGGCGGCGCCGTCTTCGAACGCCTCATCGCGCGCGCGGGTCTCGCGGCGCGTCAGGAAATCTTCGAGATCCCGGTCGGCGATTCGCCAACCTTTTCCGATGTCGATCGCGCGCAAGGCCCCGTCCTTGATCCAACCGCGCACCGTCGCCTCGCTGACCTCCAGGCGGTCGCCGATTTCTTTCACGGTCTGATACAGCTCACGTGGCATCGGATATGCCTGTTTGGTCTCGATAGATGCAGAATACCCACTTTTGGGCCGTTGAGTTTGATCTAGGTCAAATATCGCACGGTTTGGTCGTGTTTTAATGACGCCGTCATCGAGGGGCCCAGGACGAAGCCGGGGCGACGGCGCCACGTGGTCCCAGGACCGCAGATGCCCCTCTGCCCACGCCGTGCCGACACGGACAGGCAGCACTTCGGTGCGAGACACCACACTTCGCCGGACCGAAAGGAGCACAATTCATGCAGATCAAGTCCATCCTGATTGCCTCGGATCTTTCGGCGCGATCGGATCGCGCCCTACAACGCGGCTTCCTCCTTGCCGGCGAGTTGGGCGCGCGCGTGCGCGTCGTGTCGATCGTCGATGACAGCGTTCCGGAAAGCCTGACGACGGATCTTGCCGAGAAATATCGCATCCATCTGGAGGCGTCCGCACAGAGCCTGGCCGGGGAGGTCTCCTACGAGGTCCTGGTCGAGACCGGCGATCCGATCACGCGCTTGGTTGATTTGGTGAATTCCGCCGAGTTCGACCTCGTCGTCGCCGGCCGGCACCGTGACAGGGGCTTTCTCGATGGGCTCAGGCCGACGACTGTGGAGAGCTTGGTCGCCCGGTCTCTCACTCCAGTGCTGCTCGTCACCGACCCGGTCCATGGCAGCTATAATCGTGTGCTGGCGCCGGTCGCGTTCTCATCCGCGTGCCGACACGCGGTCAAGACTGCCCTCCACATTGCCCCCCAGGCGGCGTTCCGGCTCTTCCATCTATGGATGGCATCGTTCGAGGGCCTGACCGGCGGGCCATCGTCGGACTTCGCACGTGAAGTGCGGCGAGAAACCGCGGCTCAGGCAGCGGCTTGGACTGAAGGGTTTGCCACGTCCCTGCCCAAGGTCGATCTGGTGCATGGTGGGGTAGGATCTGGATGCCACCAAGAAATCCGAAGCTTTGCACCGGACCTGATCGCGGTCGGGGCCAATACCCGAAGCCTGTCCTTCACCGGTCTCGGCTCGTTCACGGCCGAACTCCTACGCACCCCGCCCACAGATCTTCTGATCGCGCGCGGGGCTGACACCTGAGGCGACGCCAGGTTCGCCGGGAGATGCCCCGCCGTCGCATCGGTGATGAACTGGCTTTGGTCTTGACGCTTTTTTGGCCGGTTCAGTGGAAGCGGAAATTGGCACTCCACACAGCCTCCGGCGCTCTGGGCTCTCTGCCGTCGCTCACCGCATTCAGAACTAATGGCGGCTTTCCCGCAGAACCGCGCTGGCGAATGGTTCGTCAAGGCCTCTAGATGGCGATCCGCCACATCCTGAAGCGTCCTTGTTGCGTCACTTCCCGGATCAGGCCTCTCTTTTCCATCCAGGCGAGGTTCCTTTGAAGCGCCGCGCGGCTTGCGCCTGTTAAGGCCCCTGCCATCGGGGCTGACACCAAAGGCCACTCTGTCAACGCCGAACGAAGAGCCGCCGGAGTTCGCCCCGAAAGCTGAGACATGGCGCCTTCCGCCCGAGCACTCCATTTCTCGGTATCGTCTAGATGACACATCGCCGTTAGAATTGCGCTGTTCATCCCATCTAACCAGCGTGCCAAGCGTTCGGTTGGCAAACCCGAGGCACGCAGCCCCCCTGCCCCGCCCATGGCGAGCGGTGCGAAGACGGCGCCGCTTCCATCGCTGGCCGCGATCCTGGACGCGGTGACGGCGGCTTCGATCTGGTCGCCGTACTGTCCGAGGCCTGCCAGACTCCAGAGGTGAAAACCCATGCAAGCCCTGGTGATCGGGTGGAGATCGGTTGCGGCTGTCATAACGTCCAGCCATCCACCCGCGCGATCCTCGAAACGCTCAGCGCTGCCTTCAATGTTCTCGGGATCGCGGCGATCCAGGAAGGCGGCCAAGTCAGCCTTCGGTCCGGGACCGCCTGTCAGGCGCCGAACAGCCCATCCAACTCTTGCCAGCGCATTTGGGTCATCCTGTGCACCTGACAGCCGCATCGATATCCAAAGCGCCAGACGATCAGAACTCACCCGATCCCCTGCGAACCAGCTAAGGTCCGCTGCCTCGATAAGAGCGAGGCGATGCCGCCAGCCTTCCGGGCCACGCAGCAGCCTGTCATCCAGAGCACCCAGGCGTCCAGCCACTCTTGCCAGTCGCGCAGCGTGAACGCCTTCTGCCTTCGCCCAGTCTTCGATGACGGCAGTGTCCGGCGGTTCTGCACGCGGCCCGGGAGGCAAATCATCTGGTTCTTCTTCGAATGGTCCCGGCAGAAACCAGTGTCGCAATTGCTTTGCCGTTTCATCAAAAAGTTCTTACAGGATTCCAGTAGGATGAAGCGTAATCCGACGTGGTATTTTACGTTTCGATTTCAATTTTTAGCTCGCGTTTCAACAAGCGAGAACATGGGGCAGAAGATGGGGTTTAGAAACCGTGGAGCGGCGGGTTCATGACGCTGCGCGAAAACGAAGCGTCTGACGAGGCTTGGGCCAAGGCAACGCGTATCGCGCGAGAGCTGGATCGCATTTTGGACGGGCAAGAGCCTATGCGCACCGCAGTTTCTCGGGCCGCATCCGAATTGCGTCTCTCGACGCGCCAAGTCTACAACCACCTGCGCCGATATCGTACCGAACATCGGGTGTCTTCGCTGTTGCCAAAGACAGGTGGAGCTAGGCGCGCGAGGATCAGCCCGGCTGTTGAGGAAATCATTTTGGCAACCCTTCGGGAGATGTGGCTTCAGCCCGAGCAACCGGACCTTGCGCCGATTGTCGATGAAATCCGCACCCGTTGTGACAGCGAGGGTCTTGATCCGCCTGCCTATGTCACCGTTTCCAAGCGTATCCCACGACTGTTCACGCCCGAGGAGATTGCACGACGGCGACATTCAGGAGGAAAAAACCTACGGCGCCTGAAACCCCGCCCAGGTTATATCCGGGCCAACCACGCACTCGATGTCGTCCAGATAGACCATACCCCCGCCGACATCCAGTTTGTGGAAGTCATCGATGGTCAGGGCATCTATGTTGGACGCCCCTATCTCACCATCGCAGCTGATGTTGCAACAAGCGCGATTATCGGCTTCTGCCTGACCCTTGAGCAGCCCTCACGCTTGTCGGTCGCCCTCTGTCTGGCGCAGGCGATGTGCCGCAAGGAGGACTGGCTGGCAGCGCGCGACATCAATCATTCCTGGCCGATGTTTGGCCGCCCGAAGATGGTCGTCGTGGATTCCGCCATGGAATTCAGAAGCACCAGTTTCATCCTGGGTTGTGCCGAGTACGGGATTGCAATTCAAAGCCGGAACAAGGGGACCGTCCATCGTGGCGGGGTTGTCGAACGACTTCTAGGCAAGGTGAATACGGTGCTGCGCTCCCTGCCTGGCAAGACCGGGCGTTCCATCGCGGATCGGGGTGAGTATCTGTCCGAAGACCGTGCGAGGCTCAACTTTGCAGACCTCGAACGCTGTATCGCGCTGGCGATTATCGATCACAATCTTAGCCAGAATGAACGCAAGCTGACAGTCCCGACCAATGAATGGGAACGAAAATGCCGTCAGCCGGACGGCCCGGAAGACAACCCTTTCGACGTTCTGCTCAGCTTTCTCCCGAACAAGACACGCAGGATTTCACCTCAAGGTGTCAGCCTGTTTGCCAACGACTATTTCGATCCATGGTTGGGCCCGTTGGTCGCCCGCCGTGATCGATTGGGTGCTCTCGATGTTCGTTATGATCCTCGGGACATTAGTCACATCTACATCAAGGATCCCGATACAGGAGCCTGGCGCCCTGTGGAGCGGCGGGATGGACTGCTTGAGGCGGTCACCCTCTGGCAGCACAGGGCCGAGAGAAGCCGAGCGCGCGAAACCGGCCGACGCCCGATCGAGGAGAAGACCGCGATCCGCCGCGAAATCGCGGCGACGGTAGATGCCTCGGCATCGAAGAAGCAAAGGCTGAAGGAAGTCGCACGGGCCAGGCATGCGGCTCATGCGCCGAAACCCTACCAGAGCCTCACTTCTTCCCCGACACCAATCCGCGAAACACCTGACCCTGAGCGCCCGCGCCGCGTCTTTCCGGTTGAGGATTGGTGAAATGACGGATCACCTCCTGGACTCCGCCGCATCACTTCTCGATGCCGGTGACGCGTGCCGCATCGCCCATATCCGGACGGCCCGTTGGATCAGCCATCCTGTTGCAAGTCGCGCCCATAACGCCATGCGTCTGCTACTCGATCGGCCAGTAACTTTGCGCCCCAGAGGGCTCTTGCTGACGGGCCCTTATCACAATGGCAAGACGATGATCGCCGAACGCTTCGCGATTGAACATTTGCGTCAGTCAGAACGTCAAAGGATCTGGGTGATCCAGACCCGAGAAGGTGCCGGACTGTCTCACTTCTATGCCAGCATTCTTGCCGGGTTGCGCGCGCCTCAGGCCTCTGGTTGGCGAAGCCTGTCGCGCGCGGGCGAGCAGGTGGATCATTTGCTGGACAGCTTGAAACCCCGCCTGCTCATCTTCGATGAGTTTCACAGCGCCCTTCGAGGGCGCCGACAGGACGTGAAATCTATCTTTTCGTTCCTGCGCCGCATCGCAAGTGTCCACGATATCTCGCCCGTACTGGTCGGCGAGGTTGCGGTCTATGACGCGGTACACGACACCGAGGAGATGGGATCGCGGTTCGATACGATCCCTGTTCCCAGATGGGCGTATGACGAGGATTTCGCGACGCTCCTCGATAGTCTTGAAACCTGCATGCCTCTCGCCCGCGCCTCGGACCTGTCGCGACCGTCACTGGCTGAGATCATCCATGAATTGTCAGAGGGCTTGATCGGAGAGGTCGTCGATATCGTGAGCAACGCGGCTATCACGGCGATAAGGAACGGCGAGGAACACATTTCTGAAGCGACCATCGCCTCGCTTGGTTACACGCCCCTGTCGAAACGCCGAAATGCTCCTTTGCGCCGCGAAATGATGTGACCCAGTCTGCGTCCGAGATCACAGTCACACCTGCGCGCGACTACGGCAATGAGGTGGGGCAAGGCTGGCCCGTCGTTGTTGAACCGGCACCCGGAGAGCTGCTGTCGAGCTGGCTGCATCGGCTGGCCATGGCCAATGGAATTCCACCTCAATATTTTGGGCGGGTTCTGGATGTCGCAGGTGGAGATTGGTCTGCGAAGCTTGACCGTGACCTTCCCGGGCGAATCCTCAATTTGCTGGTCGAGCGAACGCGGTTGCCTACCGAGGATATTGATGGCTTGGCTTTGAACCGCGACCCGCTGACCCGGTTGCGCATGCGGCAGACCACAGGATCAGGAGATGCCCGCGCATCGACCGCCCGGGTCAATCGCCTGCAATATTGCCCGGCATGCCTGAAAGAGGATCGCGCACCGTTCTTCCGGCGCGGCTGGACTTTGGCGACGCGCGTTTCCTGCTTTCGGCATGGATGCAGCTTGCGCGACCAATGCCCTGCCTGCGGCGGCGGCATTGCGCCTTCACGACAAAACCGGCTTCTGCGGCAACAATTCTGCGTCTGGTGTGATGCTGATCTCCGAAAACCCACCCTGCCCGCCGAGTATGATGTGCAGCGTCTCGAACGGCTCATCGACGATTTGCTTCGAATGCATGTTGCGGGACATGGACGGCATGGAAAGACATCCCTGCCCGCCATGCTTGGGGCGGCTTGTTTCACGTTCAATGGCCAGCCGACGTCAATTTCGCGCTTGCCGCACCGGGTCCGCTACGTATTGTTCCGCCAGTTGGCCGATGGAATGACGCACCTCCAAAAACGTTCCGTGCATCCTGCAATTGATCTCTGGACCCGCATTGCACGGGCTGCGCCCAAGCATTCCGACTTGGTGGCGTTATTGAGTGCAGAGATCACGTCACAGATCACACCGGGAACAAAGACGCGCTCCAGACATCCTGATTTGGCGGACTTACAACAGGTCATCGTTCGCCTTCATTCAAACCGCCGCACATCATTGGCAACGGCTATGCCTGCGAATTGATGACCCCTGCATCCTCCATCTGCTCCCGATCGGGCAGGTCCTGCAGCGACTCCAGATCGAACGCGACCAGGAACTGCTCCGTCGTCACATAGGTATAGGGTGCCCCGCGCCGCGGCGACCGTGGCCCGGTGACGATCAATCCACGCGCATGCAATCTTCCGATCAGATCTCGGCTGATCTCTTTGCCGAAGATGTCTTTCAGGCCGTCCCGTGTGATCGGCTGGTGGTAGGCGATGGCGGCCAGGACAGCGACATCGTATTCGCGCAGATCGAGATCCTGATCGCCGACATCTGCGGCCGTCCTGATCACCGCCGCATAGGCCGGTCTCGTCCGCAGCATCCAGCCGCCGGCCACCTGCGCCACTTCGAAGGATCGTCCTTCGAGATCGGCGACCAGGTCTTCGACCAACAGATCGACCGAAGCCCCCTGCCCCACCACGCGCGCGAGGTCCTCGCGCGGCACCGGCGATGCGCTGGCGAAGAGAACGGCTTCAATCCGCCGCATCCATTCGCGCCAGCGCAATTCGGTTGGCAGATCGTCCAATTCCCGGTCGAGGTCGGTTTCGGCGTGATCTTTGACCATGCCTAGATCCCGTAAAGGCGGAAGGTGTCACGCCCGGTGAGCTCTCGGGCGACCCCTAACGCCACCAGCCGGTCGCAAAAGCGGCGCGCTGCCCGGTCGGACCGCAGTGAGGTAAGCGCGGCAGGGGCAATGGCATCCCGTGCCAGAAAATGGGCCACTGCCTTGTCAGAACCCCTGGCTCGCAGTTTCGGTGCGGCCTCTTTGAGCCGTGCAGCGCGTCGTTTCAGATCGATGGCCTGGTGCGTTGTCTCAACTGCTGCCGTCCCAATTGCCTGATGACAGGTCAACCGCAACTCCTCGCCGGTTTTTCGAAGATCACCGCGCTTGAGGCCGAGTGCCAGAAGCGGCAGGACATGGCTCCACCCGAGCGCCTGCGCCAAAGTTGCATCCGCAAGAAGCAGTGCGGCGGCGAAGTCGCGGGGTCGATCTCCAAGAACGGCCTCCAGGACGGTGGCCGCTTGAGTCACCGGAGCCGCCTTCACCACTTCGAGCCAGGTTGCGATCTGTTCCGGTTCCAAAGTCGGCAGCGCCCGGTTCAATGCCTTGGCCGCCACCGGCCGTTCCACCGCGCGCCGCCAAGAAAGATAACTCTCGCCCGCTGGCCCCGGGCTGTCACCCGGCTGCAGAAACGCCAACGCATCCCGCAAGTCTGCCACCCTTTCCGGCCGCCCCGAATGTACCACACAAGCCTCCGCCGCGCGCAGCGCCAAACTTTCCCGCAACAAGGCTTGGGGGACGTCATCGCGCCCGATCACCAGATGCAGATGCGCGAGCGCCGCGCCCGACAAAAACGCCACATCTTCATGGGTTTCGGGGCGTGCGGAAGTGACCCAGGGCGGCATCCGAGGTAAGATATCAGGGTCGTCAATGAAGGTCGCTCGAGCATATGCCATGCCACAACACTATCCGATGGCGGCGCTTTGTTCTACCACATACTGTGCTAACCGCCCCGCTTTGCCGTATCCAGTTTTGTCCAATAACCTTGCGTTATCGGACGGAAAAATGATATGCTCGGAAACATGAGCAGTATCACGAATAGCGGCACCAAAATCGAGGATTCTGACGCGTCTGACGCAGAGATTTCGAGCTCAGCACCCCATACCGCGCCGAACAGTGACGAGCGCGACGAGAGAACCTCTCGGGACGGAGCCTCAATCGCTCTGCCCGCCCATGTGGCCGGCTCCGGCGCGCTCGACCGGCTGATCGATACCGCCCGGGACTATGCCGAGGCCTCGACGGCTGGGAACACGAACAAGGCCTACGCCGCCGACTGGAAACACTTCACCCGCTGGTGCCGGTTGAAAGGCACGGAGCCTCTGCCCCCCTCGCCGGAGATGGTTGGACTTTATCTGGCTGATCTGGCCGCCGCGACCGGGAAGGCCCCTGCTCTCTCGGTCTCCACCATTGAGCGGCGCCTCTCCGGCATCGCTTGGAATTACAGGCAGCGAGGGTTCACTCTTGATCGCAAGGACCGCCATGTCGCCACCGTTCTGGCCGGGATTAGGCGCAAACACGCGCGTCCGCCGGTTCAGAAGGAAGCGATCCTGCCCGAGGACATCCAGGCCATGGTGGGCACCCTTCCCTATGATCTCCGCGGGCTTCGAGACCGGGCGATCTTACTTCTGGGCTATGCTGGAGGTCTCCGTCGCTCCGAGATCGTGAGCCTTGACGTGCACAAGGATGATACACCGGGCTCCGGCGGTTGGATCGAGATTTTCGAAGATGGCGCTCTGCTGACACTGAACGCCAAGACCGGGTGGCGCGAGGTCGAGGTTGGGCGCGGCTCAAGCGACCAGACCTGTCCTGTCCACGCACTTGAGCAATGGCTACACTTTGCGAAGATCGACTTTGGGCCGGTCTTCGTGCGCACCTCGCGGGACGGCAAACGTGCCCTCGAGGCCCGCCTCTCCGACAAGCACGTCGCTCGGCTGATCAAGGCAACCGTTCTGAAGAGCGGCGTCAGATCCGATCTGCCGGAAGCCAAAAGGCTGGCAATGTTCTCTGGACATTCCTTGCGCGCCGGGCTCGCCTCGTCGGCAGAGGTTGATGAGCGCTATGTTCAAAAGCACCTGGGACATGCGTCGGCCGAGATGACCCGGCGTTACCAGCGCAGGCGCGACAGGTTCAGGGTGAACCTGACCAAAGCCGCAGGGCTGTGAAGCTCAGGAATCTTGACGCGTTGGTGAAGCGCTAAGATGAAATTCCAGCGCTTCAGTTTCAGCTTTCTGCTTCAATTGAAATCGGGAATTAAACGCGACAGTGATACATAAAATTGCAAACGGCCCGTTTTCATGTCCCTGATAGGCTATGCCCGCGTTTCCACAGAGGATCAGACCCCCCTGCCCCAGTCCGAGACGCTGCAATCGGCGGGCTGTGCCGAGATCTTTGAAGAGCACGCCTCAGGCGGCAATCGCGCGCGTCCTGTGCTCGCGCGGGTGCTCGAACGGGTCCAGAGCGGCGATACGCTGGTCGTCGTGCGGATCGACCGGCTTGCGCGGTCTCTGTCGCACTTACTGGAGGTGATCGAGCGTCTGGAGGCCAAGGGAGCTTTCTTCCGCTCGCTGCAGGACCCCATCGACACCGCCTCCCCTCAAGGAAAATTCACATTGCAGGTTCTGGGCGCCGCGGCGGAGTTCGAGCGCGCGCTGATACGTGAGCGCACGAAGGCCGGGCTTGTCTCTGCACGCGCCAAGGGCCGCGTTGGTGGCAATCCTGGGCTTCGCACCAAAGACCCCGCCGCGCTGCGCAAGGTGCGGCTGGCACGACAGGACGGCTACATGGAGCGCCTGAACGAAACCGCGCAGGATTGGGTGCCCCATGTGCGCCGCCTACGGCCGGATATGGCCTGGGAAGACGTGCTGCGGATTATCAATGCCCCCCTGCCCCAAGACCGCCGTTGGACGCAAAGCCGCCTGCTCCGTGCCGTGAAGGCATATGTGCGGGATGGGTTCCTGCCCGCTGAAGTGCTTGGACGCGCTGGACGCCGCAAAACCGACGATCGCCTGCCTGCGATTGTTGCGGCCATCAAAGGTTCGGACCCGGATATCACGCTACAGGCGATCTGCGACCGGTTGGAAGCCATGCGTGAGCGGACTCCACGGGGACGCACAAGCTGGCAACCGTCATCCGTCAGGATGCTGTTGGAACGGGCGGAGCGACTTGGGTTGCTGGTCAGGCAAATGGATTGACGATGCGCAGCCGATCCTCGACCAGCAATCCGTCGTGCATGTCCTCAGTCCACAAAGTCGTGCACCCAGCGATCAGCGCGGCAGACACGATCATCGCGTCATAGACCGATAACTGGTACTTCTCTGCCAACGCGCGACCGACTTGATGGGTTTGAACCGTTAGGCCCTCGACAGGGCATACGGACGTAATACCCTCAAGAAACGCTCCGGTATCTTCCCAACTGAGCCCAGCTTTCCGTCGGCAATTGACCATCGCTTCGTTCAGGACCTGAACGCTGATCCGGGGTCCCTGCCCCAGAATTTCCTCCGCCCTCTCAGCCTTTGGACCATCGTCGAGCAGGTAGAGCACAACATTCGTGTCTGCGAATTCAGCGCTCATGCGCGGCGTCGCGGCTTAGACGCGCATCCTTGGGCAGTTTTCTGCGAAACCGCCTCAGCCCTTGTAGAACTTCATCGGCGCGAGTTTGGCGTCTCACAAGAATGGTTCCATCGTCCTTTACCAGGTCGACCTGATCGCCTTCCTTTAAGCCGAGTTCCCTCACAAGATCCGCGGGTAGCCGGACGGCAAGGGAGTTTCCCCATTTGGCAACTTGCATCTTGTCCTCTCAGGCATGGATAAACATCCAGTAATGTATATCCAGAACTGCCAAAAGGCAAGCTCTGGTGCGCTCAAAGCCATGCTGGAGCCCTCCGACAAGAGTTCTCCCCTGTCCCTTTTCGTGAGATGCGGTGCGTTACACCATGCAGCAGGAAGCCTAACAGCCTTGTGTTCGGTGACGACTCGCCCACTAGATGTGGAAAAACCTTGCGCGAATCCGACTCTTGCGCCAATAGTCACGGAAACGAGGCAAAAAACGTCAATTTCCGTGAACACGCCAAAGACGCGATGTCTCGGAAGCGAGAGGGCAGATGGATAATACCTTTGTGCATGAGGATCTCAACGCGGTGATCCGCCAGCATTCGGAATGGCTGGCGAACCAGTTGCATTCGCAACGTGAGAGCCTGTTTCCACCCGATGCCGAGAAGACCATGCGCAAATTCACCTCTGGTGAGGCTGCGGCGCTGCTCGGCGTAAACGATTCCTATCTTCGCAAACTCAACTTGGATGGCAAAGGGCCTTCTCCCGAGCTTACCGCCGGCAACCGTCGTCTTTACTCGGCGCAGGATATCCAGGCGCTGCGTGTACTCCTTGAAAAAACCGCTCGCAAGCCGGGCGATTACGTTCCCGGACGACGAGAAGGTGATCATCTTCAGGTCATCGGCGTGATGAATTTCAAGGGCGGGTCCGGAAAAACAACAACCTCTGCCCATCTCGCCCAACGGCTTGCCCTGCGCGGATATCGTGTGCTGGGCATTGATCTTGACCCACAAGCTTCCTTCACCGCGCTGCACGGCGTTCAGCCGGAATTGGACCTCGAAGATGGCGGCACTCTCTACGATGCGATCCGCTATGAGGACCCGGAGCCGATCCGGTCGGTCATCCGCAAGACCTATATCCCCAATTTGGACTTGATCCCCGGCAACCTCGAACTGATGGAGTTCGAGCACGACACCCCGCGCGCGCTGGCGCAGGGCAATGCCGGACTTTTCTTCTTCCGCGTGAAGGAGGCGCTGGCCCAGGTCGATGAGGACTACGACGTGGTCGTCATAGATTGCCCTCCGCAGCTTGGCTTTCTGACCATGTCCGCCCTGTCCGCGGCCACGGGCGTTCTGGTGACCATCCATCCAGAGATGCTCGATGTGATGTCCATGTCGCAATTCCTCCGCATGACAGCCGACCTCATGGACGTGATCGCCGAGAGCGGCGCTGACATGTCTCATGACTGGATGCGCTATGTTTTGACCCGCTACGAGCCGCAGGATGCGCCGCAGAACCGCATCGTGGCTTTCCTGCGAACAATGTACGGCGAAGCCGTGCTGAATTCGCCCATGTTGAAGTCCACAGCCATCTCAGATGCGGGCCTGACCAAGCAGACACTTTATGAAGTGGAACGCAGCGCGTTCACGCGTTCCACCTATGATCGCGCGATTGAGAGCCTGAATACGCTGAATGACGAGATCGCCGACCTAATCCAGAAAACCTGGGGGCGCACATGACCAGTGGCAAGAAGAAGCGCATGTCAATGCTGGACAGTCTCGCGGCAGCTGGGGCCCCCTCCCCTGCCCCTCAGACAGGTGCTGTGACACCGATGATGACCTCGAATCGCGCCCTTCGGTCCGCCCGCGACGCGGTCGATTCCCATCATGTTTGGGAACTGGACCCGGCGAGCATCGAAGACGGGCGTATGGCGGACCGGCTTGACCCGGCCGATGTACTGGATTTGCGCGATGCGATTGAGGCGAACGGTCAGACTGTTCCGATCCTCGTGCGACGTGCGCCGGGTGAAGATGATCGCTACCTTTTGGTCTATGGGCGACGCAGGCTGGAGGCGATCCGTCAGTCCGATAAGGTTACCAAGGTTCGCGCGTTAGTCACCAACCTGGATGACGACAGCGCTCTGCGTGCTCAGATTTCGGAGAACATGGGGCGGCGCGATTTGTCTTTTATTGAAAAGGCCCTGTTCGCAAAGGACCTTGTGTCGTCCGGCTTCGGAAATCAATCTCAGGTTGCAGAAATTCTTACCGTCACGAAGTCGTCCATATCTATGGCGATCGCGATCGCGGACATGGTCGGGCCGGATCTGGTACGCGCCATTGGCGCCGCCCATGGCATTGGCCGACCCCGATGGGAATCCCTTGGTCGGGCCATCGACGAAAATGGTCTGGACTGCGAGGACCTTATCGGGATCGCGAAAGAGGCACGTGAAAATGCCGAGACCTCCATGGTGGTGGATGACGTTGCCTCTACCAATGACACGTCCATCCAAGCGTTCCTGGCCGTAGAAAAGGCTGTGACCAAGGCGATTAAACCGGCCAAGTCGCCCTCCCCTGCCCCACCTTCCAGCGTCCCGCTGAAGATCGGCGGCAAACGCGGCGGCACGGTCAAACGCACTGCCAAGGGCCTATCGATCGAGTTGGCGGGTGGAGACTTCGCCGATTGGGTCGAGACGCAAGTGCATGACATGATTGAAGACCTTCACGAACGCTGGAAGCAGCGGTCGGAAGACTGAGGAAGAGCAGAAATCAAAGAAGGAGGCACGAAAAGGCAAAAGAAAAGGTCCCGCAAAGCGACCACTCCACGAGACCCTAACTTGTTTCTAGCACCTTCAAGGTAGTGTCCGGAGCTATTTTCCGCAAGTCCAAAGTGATTCGCGGACCGGGATATTTTTGTCTTCGTGAATGACAAAATGGACTACACGCCCGTAACGCCGTTCCGGCGAACGATAGATGCTGCCATCCTGAAACATCAGGCAGCGACCCAAGAAGACCTGCCCCCAGCCGGCGCCAACAAGTGGGAGGTCCTGAGGGAGCTCGCTGCCGCTCGAGTCGCGTTCGGCTTGTCCGATCGGGATTTGACGGTGCTTCAGGCGCTGGTCAGCTTTCACCAAGCGACAATTCTCGGAGGCAATGACAGCGAATTGATTGTACATCCGTCCAACAAGGCGATTTGCGAGCGCCTGAACGGCATGCCCTGCTCGACGATGCGGCGCCACCTCTCCAACCTTGTGCAGACTGGCTTTGTTGTCCGGCGCGATAGCCCCAATGGGAAGCGCTATGCCCGCCGCTACGGCGACGAAAAGGTTGCGTTTGGGTTCGACCTCTCTCCGCTCGTTCGACGCTTCCAGGAGGTTTGTGAGGCCGCTGAGACCGTCCGGGCCGCAGAAGAGCGGTACAAGCGCTTACGTGCCACTGTGAGCCTCATGCGGCGTGACCTCGCAGGGCTGGCCGAGTACGGGCGCTCACTTCGTCCGGATCAGGGCGTCTGGGACCAATTCTCTGATCTTGCGGCCCTAATGGCCCGAGATCTTCGCAGAAAACTCGAAATGGAAGACCTTAGGCGCATCGAAGACGCTTTGGGGTCAGCTTTAGATCACGCCCGAAGCCTTCTGGATGGCTGTGAAACAGAAAATATGAGCACCAATGATGCTGTTTCTGAGCAGCACTATCAGAATTCAAATAAAGACTCTTATGATCTTGAACCTCGCTTAGAAAAAGCGCGGGGCGGAGGCGCTGTGCGCGAAACTCCAGAAGTTGCCAATAGTCATCTGTGTTCTGAAGATGAGGGCAACTCAACGGCAACTATTGACGATCAACTGATGCCGAACATACCGCTTGGTCTCGTCCTCGCTTCCTGTCAGGAATTCAAAGCGTATTCCGAGCAGCCCGTGCGCCACTGGCACGATCTGGTCCGGGTGGCTGATGTGGTCAGGCCCATGATGGGTATTTCCCCGTCCGCGTGGGACGAGGCGAAACGCTATATGGGTCCCGAAGAAGCGTCTGTTGTGATCGTTGCAATGCTTGAACGGTTTGCGGATATCCGATCACCTGGAGGCTACTTGAGAACCCTATCTTCAAAGGCAGCAATTGGGGAGTTCTCCTGCGGTCCGATGATCATGGCCTTGATGCGGCGGGATGCTGCATGATGAGTTCACAGCTGTGAACTCGGCTGACAAGTAGGATAGCTCGGGATAGTTCACAGCTGTGAACTTCTTTCCAACACGGTCAGAGGTTGCGCTCGCGGACTTGGCCAGAAACAGGGTGCTTCGGTTGCCAGTCACACGGGCATGTCACCGTCTCCAAAGAGGTTTGGAAAGAGCCGCTCTCTATAATCCAACGGAAACGTCAACCGTACTGGCGTCTTCGGCGAGGCGGACGTCATGTATCCGGCGGCGGTCAGTTTACTCAGCGTGTTGCGAGCAGTACGCTCGGACGTCTTGAGCACAATCTGCGCATCGCCTCGTTCCAGTGCCCCATGACGAAGAACCGCCGAGATTAGTTCCGGCGCTCGCTTGTCATCGATGGTATCTGCAACAAGACGACGATACCGTTGGTCTAGTCCGCCGAGATCGAACAATCTTGCTGAGAAGGTGATCTGGTCGAGCGTCACCTTTAGGAACCACTCACTAAACGTCTTCAGTGCCGCTTCTGACAGGTTCCCCCGTCCGTCGCGGTCTCCGCGGCGTGGACTGTCGGCCAGATCCATCATCCGTTTGTACTCGCCTCGATCGGTTAGCCCGCGGGCCAGCCCACGTGATACGGACCAGAGCCCTTGGCCACCAATCCCCGCTGTGAGGGCCATGGCATGAGACATCAGTCTGCTGACACGACCGTTCCCATCCGGGAAAGGGTGGATGTAGTTGAGCCGGTGATGTGCAGAGGCGATCGCGATGATCCGTCCGCTCGAAGACCGCGCCGCAATCTGAAATCGTTTGTCGAAATGGTCCATGAATGCCGCGACGCGCGACGATGAAGGAGGTAGGTGGCGCCCGACCGCAACTTCCCGATCATCATCCTGGCGCATGCGTCCCGGAACGATGGGCTCTTGTGTGCCGTCGGGATGTTCGATGACCCGAAACTCATCCGGCATCTCTTCGTAGAAGCTCTTATGGACCCAAGTCAGGAATTCGACGGATGTGGGGCGGGGCAGGGTGCCCTTGCGATGCATCTCGTCGATGGCCCGTTGAACGATGACGTGCGCTCGGGCCTCAAGGGCGAGGGGACGGGTTTCTTCCTCAAGCTCGGCGCCCGCCAGCGCCCTTTCGATGTCGCGGGGGCGCGTGTTGTGTCCTTCGATCAGGTTGGAGTAGTAGCAGTTCATCACGCGGACGAGATCGGCAAGCTCGGCTGCGCTGTCAGGATGCAACCCTTGTCCCAGCCCGGTGGCTTCCCTCTGGATGTCGACCGAAAGGTCTGCCAGTTCTGTGGGAATATGCTCCTCGAAGAAGCAGGGTTCGATCCTGGCGGGTGTTTCCAGCATTTTTGCCGATCTTCCATGTTTGCAAAGTAATTGAAAAATAAACACATTTCGTACTTTCAAGCAAGGTTTTGCCGATATGCGTTGCCGATCTTGCCTGCCGATCTGGAATTGCTGCATGAAATCAATGGCTTCGGCAGAAGGGCCGGGCTTTTCGGTTTTGTTGTGTGCCCAAAGGGGCCGGAAAAAGAGAAAGTGTCCTTCGGGTTTTGTGACTGACGGATGAGGGCCTTTGGGGTCCCTCAGATGGGTCCGGGCCGGATTCCGGTCTGCTGTTATTGATGAAGGGCATTCCGATGCAAACAGGTGTCTTGTGCGTGTTACGCGCGACCGCCGCCTCGTGGTGGCGGCACAAGGAACTACGCCGAACCGGCCAGACGGGCCAGGCACTGCAGCTCGAGCGTGAGACCGTCCTGCGTGATCTCGGCTATCTGAAGCAGGCGGCGTCATTGCCAAACGCGCACGTGATCTGCGGGGAGGGTGGGACATTCCTCCATCTCGGTTGGACCACCGTTTCGACCTTCGCGCCGATCGAGCGCTTTCCCTTGGCCACTCTTGTGGTCGCACGAGGGACGCCCTTCATCGATATCCGACCCGTCACCGATGTCATTGCCTTCGCGAGACTGCCGCGGGTGGCGCGGGACGGATCGGTCGACCCTGATCCTTGCGGTTCTGGCAGATCCGTCTCGCTGACCGCCTACATCGACATGGTCGAAGCCCTCGGTGCCAGGATCGCCAACGATCCGAGGCCCCTTCAGTCAATCTAATCATCATTCCTTCACACCAACATTCGAAAGGAGGCCAGCCATGGCCCGATCCCGCACGACCAAATTCGATGCCTCCGAGGTCATCACAAACGAAATCATCCGCATCATCGAGCGCGGCGTCCTGCCGTGGCGCAAGCCCTGGACCGCAGGCGGCAGCTCACGCCCCCTGCGCGTGGGCGGCGAACCCTACCAGGGGGTGAACAACTTCCTGCTGACGATGCGGACCGTGATGGCGGGCCACAGCTCTCCCTTCTGGATGACGCTGCCGCAAGCCAATGCGTTGGACGCAAAGGTCCGCAAGGGCGAGAAGTCCTCTGTCGTCGTTTATTACGGTCAAAGCCGGAAAGACGCGGGCGCAGATGAGCATGACCGCAGCGACGGGGATGATCACTCCGAGGAAGCCCGTATATTTCGCTTCCAGAAATCCTACCGTGTGTTCAATGCCTGCCAGATCGAGGGCTTGCCCGACAGCTTCTTCCCTGACCCGGAGCCCGTGCCCGAGCATCCGCCGTCAGAGCCCATCCCGCACATGCAGGCGTTTTTCGATACCATCGACATCACGACCGTCTTCACGGGCACAGAGGCGTACTATTTGTCCCCCGTGGACAAGGTCTACATGCCGTCCATCACGCGGTTCCAGGACCCGCGCAATTTCTACGGGGTCTGGGCGCACGAGCTGGCCCATGCCACGAAAGCACCCCATCGACTGAACCGTGATTTCGGGTTCTCGAAGTTTGGCAACACGTCCTATGCGCGCGAGGAGATCGTCGCGGAATTGACCTCGGTGTTCCTGGGTCAGACGCTCGGCTTCACGGCGCATACGCTCGAGATGAATGCCGCCTACCTGCACAACTGGTTGCGGGTCCTTCGGTCGGACAAGGGCGCGATCTTCCGGCACGCCGCGGACGCGCAGCGCGCCTGTGATTATCTGATCGCCAGATCGGAGGTGGGCAGGGCAGGTCGCAGTGCCGAGGCCGCCTGACCGCACGGAGAACGGAGACACCCATGTCACGTAAGGAACCCAAAACGCTGCGGGTGGCCTGCTTCAACGACGGCCGCCGCAAGATCATCACCTTCAAGCGCGGTGCCTATTGGTGGAGCGCTGCCGAGGGCGCTTATCCGCTCTCGGCAGCGCTCGAGAGCATCAAAGAACAAGGCGGCTGGATCGAAACCATCCCCAACCCGAATTACAGACCCAAAGGGCTGTTCGGGTGGGGCGCCTTCGGCCTCGATTGATCCGCCAAGCGGAAAAGAAAAAGCGGGCTTTGAGAAGGGTGTTTCAAACCTCTCAAAGGAGATCCCCATGTCCATGAATGTTCAACCCCAGCTAGACCGTCCGGATCCGACCGTGATCGCGGTGCAGAACGACGCGTTTCGCAAACTTGCATGCCTTGGGGTGCCGCCCGCGCAACCCATCCAGGGCCGCATGCATGTCACCCGCTCGCTTATGGAGGCCGGCGATGGCTTCATGGCCGAGGCGGTGAAGGCGACTGGTGCGTTCGATACATTCGAGCCTGAGAATGATCCCGAGGGCTGGCATGATTTCGGGGCGGTCGAGATCCGGGGAGAGACCGTGTTCTGGAAGATCGATCTCTATGAAGCAGACTCGGACTTCCGCTATGGGGCTGAGACCCCGGACAATCCTGCCACCACCATGCGCGTGCTGACCATCATGCTGGCGCGCGACTGGTAGGGCAGGGGACTCCTCACCCTGACATCTGAGACGATGAAGGCCCGCTGACCCCTCAAAGGGAGAGTGGGCCTTTTGTTGTGGTGATCCCTGAAGACGGGGATTGGCCGCGCATCTGAATGCGCGGGCCGCTCCAAACCCACCGAAAAGGAAACGCCATGACCACAAGCTTCAAACCCGTCTCCGTCGCCATCGGCGATCTGGTCTCACATCCCGCCAATGTGCGCAGCAACTCGCCGGAAACCTATGATCCTGAGAACATCGCCCATCTGAAGGCAAGCATCGCCGTTCTGGGTCTCCTGCAGCCGCTCATGGTCCAGAAGCTCGACGGCAAATATGCTGTCCTCGCCGGTGGCCGTCGGCATGCCGCGCTGAAGGAGCTGGTCGCGGACAGGGCCGCGAAAGGCTTCACGGCGAAGGCCAAGATCGACTGCCGTCTTGTGCCAGAGGATTGCGATGTCACCACGGCCCTGTCGCTCGCTGAGAACATCACCCAGGCGCCGATGAATGCCATCGACGAGTTCGAGGCTTTCGCGCGGATGATGGAGGTCGACGACCAGACGCCCGAGACGATCGCAAAGACCTTCGGCACCACGGTGGCGGCCGTGAAAGGCCGGTTGCGCTATGGCCTGATCCACCCCGACATCCGCGCCGCGGCCCGGGCCAAGACGATCACGCTCGACACGATGAAAGCCTTTGCCGAGCACCCGAGCCAGGAGGCGCAGCGCGAGGTCTTCGAGGCGCTCACAAAAGACGGCGGCTATCTGCAGGCCTATACCGTCCGTCAGGCGCTCAAATCCCGCGGTGTGCAGGTCAGCGATGATATCGGGGCTTTCGTGCGCGCGGACTACGAGGCTCGCGGCGGCGCCGTCGCGGCTGACCTTCTGGAAGAGCATTCCGTGCTGGAGGATGCAGCGCTGGTCGAAACCATCCTGCTCGAGAAGCTCGGTGCCGCCGCCGAAGAGGCCCGCATAAAGCTGGGCTTTGCCTGGGCCGATGCGATGGTGCGCTATGATTACGCGACCATGGCCGACTATGGCCGCGTCTATCCCGGCCCGATCGAGCCGGATGAGGCCACCCAGAAGCGCATCGATGAGATCAGCGCCGAACTCGAGAAATTGCAGCTCGAGATGGAGGATGAGGGGCTCGAGGACGGTGCCTACAATGCCCTTTACGAGCGCGTTGACGCTCTGGAAGAGGAAGCCCGCGATCTGCAGGAGGCCTACAGCGACGAAGATCTGGCCCGCGCTGGTGTGATTGCGTCTTGGTCGAGTGGTAATGTCACGCTCCATGTGGGCCTCGTCCGCCCGGAAGACACCGTGAAAGAGGAAGGCGCGCGCGGCTCCTCGGCTAGCCCGAGTGGGGAGGAGGCCCCGGACGCCGGCGAAATCAGCTACCCGGCCTCACTGGCCGAGGATCTCAAGACAGAGCGCGCCATGGCGCTCGGGGCCGCAATGGCGCTGAATCCGGAAGCCACGCTCGATCTGACGCTCTTCAAGCTGGTCAGTGACGTTCTGGCCAGCGGCATGAGTGTCACGCAGGCGATCAAGGTCGAGGCCCGCAATGAATACCGCAGCCATGCCAAGATGGACGAGATCGACGAGACCTCGCTCGAGCAGGTGGCGGCGGCGCATGATGCGCTTGATCTGTCCTGGCTCGATGACACCCGCGCGCCCGCCGATCAGTTCGCGGCGTTTCGCGCGCTGGAGACAGGGGAGAAGGCCAAGCTCGTGGCCTATGCCACCGCCAGCACCACGCAGTCCTGCTTCGCGCGGGATCCTCGGCGCGACAGCCTGATGCATGCGTTCGAGATCGAGATCATGCCCGATATCCGCGCCCACTGGACGCCGAATGCGGCGCTCTTCAACCGCTTCAAGAAGGCTTGGCTCCTGAAGATCCTCGGCGAGGATCTGGGTCTCGCCCAGGAGGCGGTGACGCTGGCCTCGTCGAGCAAGAAGGAGATCGTCGCCTTTTGTGACAAGCTCTTCGCCGAGCCCTTCGCCACGCTCACGGACGCGCAGCGCGCTGCCGTGGCCGCCTGGTGCCCGCCGATGATGCAGACAGCCGGTGTCGCCTGTGATGAGGCGGAGCCCGCGGCGGAAACCCCGGAGCCTGACGGCGACATCGCGCAAGCGGCCTGAGTCCTCACGCGACCCGCGCGTGGACCATGCCGCCCGCGCGGGTCGACCCTTCCAAACCGAACAGAAAGACATCCCCATGGCTATTCTCAAGTTCTCTGCCTCCGCTGTTGCGGCGCAAATCGCACATGCGCGTGCCTGCAAGACCTTCCTGCCCAACTGGAACGGGCCCGTGGACAGGCCGGCCCTGATCCTCATCGTCGGCAATGGTGTGCATCTGCGCTCAAACGGCATCGATGGCACGACCACCCGTATCGTTACCACCGAGCAGGCCGATCCCTCCTTCGCCTTCGCCGACGGCATGAACCCGTTTCGGGACACCGACTGGATGGCGCAGCGCCGCATGGCGTTTCGCGATCTGACCGGCCAGTTTTACACCGACATCCTGGATGACGTGCAGGTGCTCATCGACCGGGGGCGAGGGGCCATCCGGCTCGCCACCGATGGCCACAGCATCCGCGTCTTCGTGCGCCGGGCCTCGGACTATCTCATCGGCGGGACCTACGAAGTGCCCTCGGGCCTCGGTGGCATCTTCAGGGTCATCCTCAAGGATGCCTGCGACACCTTTGCGATCGTGCAGAACTGTGGCAATTGCGAGGATTTTGACGCCATGCAGCCCTACCGCGTGCCGCTCGATGCGCTGATGGAAATCGATGACCGGAGGGCGGCGTGATGGGTTGGCTCTTCTACACCGACGGCCGCGTCCAGACCTACGCGGATGAGAAAGCGGAGATTGCTCGGCTGTGCACCTTCGAGGGCGAAAGGCGCAAGACGGAACTGGTCAAAGCCTGCAAGGTGGGTTCGACTTGGTACGCGGCGGCAAAGGTCACAAATATCGACGGCACCCCTGTCGAAGACACGACCTATGTCACCGATGCGGATGGCTCCATCACTTTCGCCGCCGTATTCCTTACCCGATATGATGACGGCTGCTGGGGCTACAAGGACATGGAGGAAAGCGCGGGACCGGTCGAATCCCGCGCGCCACTGAGCCTATTGGCCCTGCTGTCCGAGCTGAAAGACCCAGACAGCTATGCTCATGCCTGGCGCCAGCGCTGCCAGGACTGGGCTGCGATCCCGGACTACGAGGAAGGCGACAAGATCAAGCTCGCCACCCCTGTGACGCTCACCGATGGCAGTACCTGCCAGATTGTCACCGCGACCCACTACAGGCGTGGGCGGCAAAAGCGCCGCTGCTACCGCATCGAGGAAACCGGTGGGCTCGTACGCCTGTCGAAGGCCTCGCTTGCAGGCTCGGAACTGCTCAGCTCCGCGAAGGGTGCGGCCAGCCCAGTGCTGGCGGAGTTCCTGGCGGGGAGATAATAGGTCCTGCGCCGGACCGTTGATCGACCTGCCCGGCGACAGCAGATCCTGCGGCTTATCTTGACATGGCAATGCAAATGCATTACCTATCGCGGGCAGCAAAGAACCTTTTCTTCAGGAGACTGCCATGACAGCCCTCGCACAAGATGTCTCGAAACTCACGGATCGGTATCAGACGACCGTACCGGCGGGTGTGCGCAAACAGCTCAAGCTGGGCAAGGGCGACCAGATTCGTTACTGCACCGAGCCGAGTGGCAGGGTCTATATCGAGCCCGTGCGCAGCGACGAGGAAGATCCCGTGCTCGGAGCCTTTCTCGATTTTGTCGAGGCCGATATCAAGGCGCATCCGGACCGCATTCGGGCGTTCGATGGGGCTTTGCATGACCGTCTTGCAGCACTGGTCGGAGACGTTGATGTCGATCTCGATGCGCCGCTATCGCTCGAGGATGAATGAGCGGCGATAGCGTGCCCGCCCAAGCGCCCCTTGTCGTGAATGGATGGTCGATTTATGCGCACCCACTCTTTCTGGACCAGCTCGAAGGGCTGGTCGAGGAGGTAGAGGCGCGTAAGGCTCGCGATCCCAAGACCTGGCACAAGAAAAACCCGACGAAACGGCTGGCCGCCATCTTCAAGCTGGTCACCGAGGCCATACCTGCAGATCCGGGTGCCGCCGCCTTCCGGCAAGGCGGCACACTCGGCGATCACCGCAAGCACTGGTTCCGGGCGAAATTCTTCCAGCAGTATCGGCTGTTCTACCGGTTCAACAGCGATGCGAAGGTCATCGTGGTGGCATGGGTGAACGACGACAAGACCCTGCGCGCCTATGGCAGCAAGACGGATGCCTATGCGACGTTCAAAGGGATGCTGGAAGATGGCAACCCACCTGACAATTTCGACGCGCTCTTGAAAGAAGCTGCAGCGGCAGGCAAGCGGTTCGAGAAATCCCTTGAAGCGGTGCCCGATCGGTAAGTGGGCCAGCTTGCTATGACCCTTTGGCACTATCATTTACGACGCCACGCTCGAAGATGTAGCATCGGCTGATAATGCGGTCGGAGAAAGCACAATGAATGAGACGGAAAAGGATAGGCAGCACCTCGGTCTAGAGGAGCAATGCGCGCCTGACCTGACGGGGCACCGTTTCCCAATTGCTGTGCGCGTTGCAGACATGCCCGATGACCTCGGCAAGCTGCTGGATATCGGGCTCGAGGAGCATTTCCGTGGCCGCTGAAGCGAATTCTTATGACACGTGGTTTTGCGCGCAGGTGCAGGCCGCGCTGGAGGATGCACGCTCGGGAACATCTCAGGTTCAGGTGATGCAGGCCGCACAGGCATTGATTGATGCGAAGCGGCAGGTCGAACCCAAGTCCTGACCAAGCCTTTGAGGTCGGCGCGGTCTGACTACGTCACCCTGAAAAGCGAAAGCGGGCTTTTTGTCCTTTGGAACTCAGACCCTGATCCAAAGGAAAATCCCCATGTCCAAACCCAGAACGGCCAACCCGGCTCTCGCAATCTCCGAAGCCGATCTCGCCTCTGCCCTCGCGCAAATCGGCACGGAGGTCGATGACCAGCCCCTGCGCAGTTCAGCGCTCGCGCGTATCATGCGCGAGACGTTTCATGGCAGCGATGCCGGTGGCGCCTGGGACTGGCGCATGGCCTATGACATGATGCAGGCAGCGGCCATCCAGGTGTTTCTGCGTGGGGCCGGTGCCACAGCAGACATCGCCAACGCAAAACTCCTCGCCTCACGTCTCCTTACGGAAACCCGCCGGTCAGAGCAGCAGATCCGGCTACAGCAGTTTTCCACGCCGCTGCCATTCGCGGCGCTGGTTTTGCGGGCCGCGGCGATCCGCAAGGGCGAGACCGTTCTGGAGCCCTCGGCTGGCACCGGTGCCCTGGCTGCTTTCGCCGCCCGGGCCGGTGCCACGCTTCTGCTCAACGAGATCGACCCCTTTCGCCAGCGCCTCCTGCGCGCGGTTTTCGGCGGCGAGGTCACAGGCCATGACGGCGAGCATATCGATGATCTGCTGCAGACGCCGGTTCTACCCGAGGTCGTGGTGATGAACCCGCCCTTCGCCTCCTCGGTCGATCGCTCCCGAGACAAGCACATCGCCGCCAAGCATCTCATCGCGGCTGCAAAGCGCCTGGCACCCGGCGGGCGGCTGGTGGCGATCATGCCGCCGGGATTCACGCCCGAACGCGATGCCGCGCATTGGTCCCGCGCCTGCGGTCTCCTGACGCCGCGATTGGCGCTGACGATGCCGGGACAGGTCTATCGCAAGCTCGGCACCTCTGTCGAAACCCAGCTGATGGTCTTCGACAAGGTGCAGGAGGACGGCGAAATGATCCGCGCCAGTGTCCGGGACTTGGATGAAGCCCTTCCTTTTGTCGACGCAGTTGCCGCGACCCGGCCCGAGATGCGCCCCGTCCAACGGGCTGAAGCGATCCCTCATGCGCGACCGATCGTTCCATCATCTGCCCCGCGCAAGACCGCTGCTGCGCCTGTCGCCGCCTCCAAATCTCGGGCCAATGCCGTTGTCCCGCTCACTTTCAAGAGCCTCGATATCCCGCGCGACAACACGCCCATCTCGGACATCTATGCGCGCTACCGTCCGCAGCGGATCGAGATCGCGGGTGCGCAAGAACATCCCACGCCGCTCGTCGAGAGCATCGCCATGGCCTCGGTTGCCCCGCCCATGCCCTCAAACACGGGCAGTGATGACTTGCGCCTGCCCGCACGGTTGATCGAGGAGGGACATCTCTCCGAGGCGCAGCTGGAAACCATCATCATGGCGCATGACGCCCATGGGCGCGACCTGCCCGGTCGGTTTACCATCGATGACGACCAGACCAAGCTGACGCGCGTCGATGATGACCCGGATGCACGGGCCTATCGCCTTGGTTACTTTCTCGGCGACGGCACCGGTTGCGGCAAGGGACGCGAATGCGCAGGGCTCATCCTTGTCAACTGGCTTTCCGGGCGCAGGAAGGCGATCTGGGTCTCCAAATCCGCCACGCTCATCGAGGACGCCATCCGCGACTGGACCGATCTCGGCGGCTCGCCAGCCGACATCCAGCCGCTCTCCAAATGGAAACCGGACCAGCCCGTCCCTATGGGTGACGGTATCCTCTTCGTCACCTACGCCACGCTGCGGTCCGCGGGCAAATGCGGCACCACGCGACTGAGCCAGATCCTCGACTGGATGGGCGAAGACTTTGAAGGCGTACTGGCCTTTGATGAGGCCCATGCCATGCAGAACGCGGCCGGGTCCGAGCAGGGCAGGGGGGTCAAACCCTCCCAGCAGGGACTTGCTGGCCTGCGGCTGCAACTGGCAGCACCCCGCGCTCGCGTCTTCTACATCTCGGCCACGGGTGCCACGAGCGTGCACAACCTGGCCTATGCCGCGCGGCTAGGGCTCTGGGGGCAAGGCCCCGAATACCCTTTCCCGAGCCGCGAGAGTTTCGTGTCGGCGATGGAAGCTGGCGGCGTTGCCGCCATGGAGGTGGTCGCCCGTGATCTCAAAACGCTCGGCCTCTATACCGCCCGCGCCCTCAGCTTTGATGGCGTGGAGTATGACGTGCTCGAACACGCGCTCACCCCGGCCCAGATCGAGGTCTACGACGCCTACGCGGGCGCGTTTCGTACGATCCACCACAATCTCGAGGCCGCGCTGACAGCGACCGGCGTCAACGATGCCTCGGGGGAGACTAATGCCTCGGCCGCACGCGCCTCGGCCAAGTCCCGCTTCGAGAGCACGAAACAGCGCTTCTTCAACCATCTCCTGATGGGCATGAAAGCCCCGACCATCATCCGCGCCATCGAGGACGATCTCGCGGCAGGCAACGCTTGCGTCATTCAGGTGGTCTCGACAGGTGAGAGCCTGCTGAAACGCAGACTTGAGACGATGGACCCGGAGGATGAACTCGTCGAGGGTGCGCTAACGCCGCGCGACTACGTCCTGGGCTATCTCGAACAGGCCTTCCCGATTCATGCGCAAAAGCTGGTCGAGATCGACGGCAATATGGTGGCGGAACCCTTGCGGGATGAGACCGGCGCGCTGGTTGTCTCGCGCGAGGCGCTCGCCCTGCGCGATGCGGCCATGATGGAGTTGATGACGCTCGCCCCGATCCCCTCGGCGCTCGATCAGATCCTCTGGGCTTTTGGCGACGAGGCCGTCGCAGAGGTCACGGGGCGGTCCATCCGGCCCCTCAAGGCCGAGGATGGCCATCTCTTCATCGAGAAGCGCAGCGCCAGTAGCAATTCGTCCGAGACCCAAGCCTTTATGGATGGTGAGAAGGATATCCTGATCTTCTCCGATGCGGGCGGGACGGGCCGGTCCTATCACGCGGCGCAAACGGCGAAGAACCAGAAACGGCGGCGGCACTACCTGCTGGAGCCCGGCTGGCGCGCCGATGCGGCCATCCAGGGGCTGGGCCGCACGCATCGCTCGGCGCAGGTCAGCGCGCCCTTCTTCCGGGTCTGCACCTCGGATGTGCATGGCGAGAAGCGTTTCACCTCGACGATTGCCAAGCGCCTCGACCAGCTAGGGGCCTTGACCAAGGGTCAGCGCGAGACCGGCTCGCAAGGCATGTTCCGCGAGGAGGACAATCTCGAAAGCCCGATCGCGCGGGCGGCACTGCGTGGGTATTTCGCCGATCTTGCCGCCGGGCGCGCTGAGGCGATGAGCTACGAGAGCTTCACCGACTGGACGGCCCTGCGGCTGATCGACAAGGACGGGGTGCTCCTTGAGGAGCTTCCGCCGATCCAGCGGTTTCTGAACCGGGTTCTGGCCCTGCCCATCCACATGCAGAATGCGCTCTTTGCCGAGTTCATGCGCCGGATCGCTGATCAGACGGAACGGGCGCGCGCGGCAGGCACGCTCGATCTCGGCGTGGAAACCCTGCGTGGCGAAAAGATCGAACAGGTCTCCACCGAGGATCTCTGGACCTGCCCGAAATCCGGCGCGGTGACGCGGATCATCGGGCTCGAGGTCACGGATCCGGTGCATGTCCTTGACGCCGAAGAGGCCATATCGCGCAATCCGGACAAGCTGCCCATGGTCAATCGCGCCTCCGGTCGCGCGGCGCTCATCTCGGCGCGCCCCATGCAGATGTATGACGAGGATATCGTGACGCTGATGCGCAAGGCGGTGCGGCCAAACGGGTCGAGCTATTTCGAAGAGGCACGGTTCGAGTCCTCGGCCTGGGAAGAGATCGGCAAGCCTGAGTTCGTACGGCTTTGGGATGAAGAGGCTGCGTCCCTGCCGAAAACCACCACGACCAAGCTCTACCTGCTGACGGGGCTGCTGTTGCCGATCTGGAAGGACATCCCGACCACCAATGAGCGCATCTACCGGGTCACGCCCGATGGGGCGACCGCGATGATCGGGCGCACGCTCAGTGAGGAAGGGGCAGCGGCCCTCCGCGCACGCTTCCTCGTCTCCAACCCGGTGACACCGCAGGAGATGTTGACCGCTGCCCTCGGCACCACCGCGCCTGTCGATCTGGGCCGGGGTCTGACCCTGACCCGTCGCCGTGTCGCAGGCGAGATGCGCCTCGAGCTGGGCGGCGCGGATCGGGGCATGATTGATGGCCTCAAGGCAATGGGGTGTTTCACTGAGATCATCTCCTTCCAGCTGCGGGTGTTCCTGCCGCATGGGGACGGGATCGACACGGGAAGCATTCTGGCCCGGATCGTGGGGCAGGAAGCCGCCATGACGTCAGAACAAGCCGCCTGAAAAGTCAAAGCGGGCTTTGGGCCGGGCGTCGCGGATCGGGGTTTGGCCGGTCTGCGTTTTCCGGGCGCGCGCTGACCAATGCCAGGCCCGGCCCCCCCCAAATTCAGAGAAGAGGACGGACCCATGACCAATCCCCAAATCGATTATGCCGCAATGGCGGCTCAGTGGCGCGCGGAGCGCGAAACCACCTTGAAGGCGTCCCGAGCGGAGCTGCTCGCGCAACTACGTGCGCTTGGCATCAGCGAGGTCACTGCCGAATACGAAGGCTATGGCGACTCTGGCAATGTCGAGGATGTGACGGTGCAGCCTGCAGAGGTCAAACTACCGGAGCCGCTTGCCACAGAGGTTGGCGACTTCGCCTGGTCGCTCGCCTATCACCATCACCCGGGGTTCGAAAACAACGAGGGCGGCTACGGCACGCTGACCTGGGACTTGCGCAACGACAGCATCACCCTCGATCACGCGGACCGCTATGTCGAATGCTCGCACAGCTATGACGAGGGGCTTTGAGATGGCCCATCCGCTTCATCATGCTGAAAGCTCTGCCCGGAAATTCGGCGGGGTGCCGTCTGACTATCAGTCTGTGCACGATTGGTTTGACGCCTCGAAAGAGCACCTCGCGCTCTTCACGCACCGCGCCATGCGTCACCATGCGCAAGGCCTGTTTGAGGCCGAACGGGTTTTTGGCCTGACACTGACCAATAGTGCGGGCCGCGACATCCCCGTGCGCTGGATCGGCGAGCAGCATGTCCGCGAAGACTGCCAGGGCCGCATTCCGAGCATGGCGGACTGGCTGCGACGGATCCAGCCAGAGCCATGGATGGCCAATGGCCATATCGAGCAGCATGTCAGCGGGGAGCCCTGCGGCGACCCAAGGGTCGCTTGGGCCTCCGAGGTCGCCGCCGGACGAACCGTTCTTGGCCTGAAAGATTGGATAGCGGCGCGCGCGACGCAAGCCACGCAAAGCGCCTGACAGGTCTCGGTCGTTTGCCAAACGAATGCCGCATGGAAGCCCGGTCAGAAGATCGGGCTTCTTGCGTCGTTTCCCCACCATTTTTCTTGAGGAGGATCGCATGACACTCGAAGACATCAAGGCCGCCGTCGATGCCGGCCAGACCGTGCATTGGGCCAATACCGGCTACGTTGTCCACAAGGACCGGCTCGGTCAGTACCTCATCACCTATCTACCGAATGGTAGCTGCATCGGCCTGACCGACCGGGGCGGGCACCGGTTGAACGGAAAAGAAACGGAGTTCTTCGTCGCGTAACCGAAGGACGCCGCAGAAAATCCAGGCAGCCAATAAAGACCAGACGGGCAGGGGAGGGGTGTAGCACCCGGAGGCGCGGGGGCCTTCCCACTCGGACGGCAGCTCTGACCCGTGGACGGGGCTGAAAGGAAAGCGAGCTTTCTGATTTGTGATCCCTCAAGGGGTCGAGAAAGCAATCCCGGATGCGTTGGCAAGAACGTCAGGCACCGGCCAATCGAAAAGGAACCATCCCATGTTCGCAGGAACCCTCACCCGCAATGTCGAGACCGCAGCCGCTCAGTACACCGGCATGATCCACGGGGCACGCTTTGACATCGCCATCCAGCTTGAAACCCGCCCGAAGATCTCCGCGCGCAGCCCGGATTTTGACGTGACGGCAGTCAACAAATCAGGCCGCAAGGTGCGCATCGGCACGGCCTGGAACGAGACCGGCAATACCAGCGGAAACCCCTACATCTCGATGCAGATCGATGTCGGCGTGGGCCCGTTCCGGGTCAACGCTGTGCAGACGAAAGAGGCGCGCGCGGCCCACAGTGGCGCGTTCGAGATCATCCCGCTGGCCTCGAACGGCCTGATGAAATCCGGCTCGATCTCGGGCGAGCTCACCGCCATGGACGCCGACAACGCCTTCACCGGCTACATCGCCAACATGATGTTCGATCTGGAGTTCATGCTGATCGAGAACAGCTACAAATCCGAGGAGACCCACCCCGATTACCGGGTCGAGGTCAGTTCGCCCCGGGGCACGCCGATCCGCGTCGGTTCGGCCTGGATTGCGAAGAGCAGTCGCACGGGCAATGACTACCTGTCGCTGCTGATCAACACGCCCGATGGCGATCTGCGCGTCAACGCCGTGCAGAACGAAGAACAGCGCGGCGGCCAGACCTTCTCGATCATCCCGTTCATCGACAGCGGTGAGCAGCCGCAGGACGCGGGCGCGGGGCTCTCCTTGGTCGCGTGACCAGCGCGCGCGAGGAGACGATCTGAACCGAAAGGGGAGCCGTGGGACCACGGTTCCCCTTTTGCTGTGCTGGTGTGGTTGAATGAACCCTGCCTACATTGTAGACGTTCGTGTCGCCTGCAGCTAATGCTACCGAAGAGCCCACACCGGAAGTGTCAGTTCCTTGCTGCGCGCGCACGCAGAATTTTTCCCCTGCAACACCGCGAGTTTCGTCGCTACAGCGCGGCGAGATAAGCCGTCGTTCACATCAGGCAAGTCGCAGTGAGATTTTGAGACGAATGAGCAAGTCGCGGGACAAAGTCGCTGCGTCTTGAATGTGTCGACTGCACGCGCACAAGGTGGTGATCGATGTCATCGGCGGGTGTGTCCTGAATGCCGTTGCCATTTCGGGAACTGACGTCACGCCGATGAGGATGTCAGAAGGTTTTACTGGTCGGCTGCAAGAACCCTAAACTCCTTTTGGACGACGTCCCTGATGAAATCAGCCAGGTCTGCGTAGCCAGATGACCGTCCCGCCCCTTTACGCCATACAAGTCCAATTGAGCGGGAAATGCGGCGCCCTTTGAGGGGGATGGTCACAACATCGCCGAGCCGGGAAATCTCGGACTGCGCGTAAAGCGCGGGCAGAAAAGTCGTGCCCATATCCATCGCCACCATTTGGCGTAATGCATCCAGGCTGGTTCCTTCATAATCGCGGATGAGCTGGGCCCCGAAGCTTTCACACAGGGCATGCACCTGATCGTGCAGATGGTATCCCGGGGAAAGCGATAGGACCGGCAACCCCTTGAGGTCGGCAACTGAAACAAACGCGCGCCCGGCCAGCGGGTGGTCGGCGGACATCGCCAGGAAAATCGGTTCGGTGAACAGCGGCGCGGCTTCGAAGTCAGGATTATGGATCGGCGATTGCGCTAGAATGACGTCATGAATTCCGGTTCCAAGCTCTGTCTCGAGGCTGGTTGGTTTGGCTTCGCGGATGTAAAGCTTTGTATCCGGATGTTCGCGATGCAAGGCCGCGAGAACCCGAGGAAGAAGATAGGGGCCCAATGTGGCATTTACTCCCAGGCGGATGGTTCCTGTCATGCCCTGAACAGCCGCAGCGGCATAGTCTTTGATCGATTGCACATCGAAAACAACGCGGCGCGCCCGGGCCACAATCTCGCGACCCAGGGGAGTAAAGATCACTCCACCGCGCGCGCGTTCAACCAATCGTACGCCCAAGGCGCCTTCCAGGTTCTGCAATTGCACACTGAACGACGGCTGGCTGATGTCGCAGGATTCAGCCGCTTTTCGGAAATGTTCGAAATCGGACAACGCTACGAGATATCGAAGCTGTTTCAGGGTCACCTGGGATCGGGTCATGGTCTCTTCATTTCTTTGAGGAGGCAGAGATTGATAGAATATTCCTATCAATACTTTCGAAGAATTACCATTCAACTATGGTTGCGAGATACCCAAATGAAAAGTGCGGCACCCGAAGCGGGCCACCGCGAGCGCTATGTGGGAAGTCCCCAAATCAAACAAAGATCGGAGATCACATGAAATGCCCCGTCGACAATACTCCCCTAATCATGGCTGAGCGCAGCGGGGTCGAGATTGACTATTGCCCCAATTGTCGAGGGGTCTGGTTGGATCGCGGCGAGTTGGACAAGATCATCGAACGCGCGACAGCGGCGGCTGTCGATCATCCCGCGCCCGACCGGGTCTATTCCGATCCGTCCGGGCGGAGGCGCAAGCCCAAAACGGCGAGCTCTCTTCTTGGCGATCTTTTTGATTTTTGACCGCTCACCCTGAACAACGCAGGCCAAACCGCCCTGGATTGCACAGGGCGATGTCTGTGCCGCCACATGAGGACTCTATTCATGCCGAAAGAACTAATCGCAGGGTACGCGCGTTTCCGGGATGGCTATTTCAAGGATAACCGCGCTCGTTTAGAGGCGCTGGCCGCGGGGCAAAGCCCGCGGATTTGTCTGGTGTCCTGTTGCGACAGCCGCGTCGATCCGTCCACGGTGTTTGATGCGCATCCCGGCGAGCTTTTTGTCGTGCGCAACGTGGCCAACCTTGTGCCGCCCTGCGAGGATGATGGCACGTTTCACGGCACAAGCGCGGCCCTGGAGTTCGCTGTTACCGGTCTGAACGTTCAACATATCGTTGTGCTGGGCCATGCGCAGTGTGGCGGCATCCGCGCGCTGGTAGACAAGGATCCCGACAGCGCCAACGGCTCGTTCATTGATCACTGGATGAGCATCGCCGAACCCGTGCGTGAGACACTGGATGCAGACCCCGATGCCAAGGGCGAAGCGCGCTACGCGGCCTGCGAAAAGCATTCTGTCGCGCATTCGCTGCACAACCTGATGAGCTATCCCTGGATCAAGTCGCGCGTCGAGGATGGGGCGCTGACGCTGCACGGCTGGCACTATGATCTTGCAGGTGGCGCGCTGTCGATCCTGGACGCGGACTCGAAAGAATTTCTGCCAGCGTGATCCGCGGGCTTATGAGTTGAAAGTTTGAAAGAAAAACATGAGCAAATCCGATCTGCACGCCTCTGATGACGGGTTGACCCTTGCCCCGTGGGAAAAGAGTTTTCGCCGCATCGTGACGCCGTTTGAGCAGTTTCTGCATCGTCAGACCACAAGCGGCCTACTGTTGATGGGTATGGCGGTGCTGGCGCTTGTCCTAGCCAACGGGCCATTTGCCGAAGCGTACGACAAGATACTGAAGACCTATGTCGGTATAGGTTTCGGCGACTGGACGCTGAAGATGTCGTTGCATCATTGGATCAACGACGCGCTGATGGCGTTCTTCTTCTTCGTTGTCGGGCTTGAATTGAAGCGAGAATTTCTGGTCGGAGAACTCGCCAATCCACGCAACGCTGCGCTGCCGATCGCGGCAGCCATCGGTGGCATGGTGGTGCCGGCGCTTTTCTACTTTGCCCTCAACCCAAGCGGCGATGCGGCAGCGGGCTGGGGCATTCCGATGGCGACCGATATTGCCTTTGCGATTGGTGCCATGGCGTTGCTGGGCACACGTGCCCCAAAGGCATTGGTGACCTTCTTGGTTGCGTTAGCCATAGTAGATGACCTGGGCGCGGTGATGGTGATTGCCGTTTTCTACACCGACTCCATCGCTCTGATGCCCTTGTTCATCGCCGTTCTTCTGTTCTTGGTGCTTCTTGTACTGAACCGAAGCGGCGTTCGCGACCCGGTCCCGTATTTTCTGGTCGCCGTGCTTTTGTGGTACGCGCTTCTGTCGTCGGGGGTCCATGCGACACTGGCCGGGGTGATCGGGGCGATGACCGTGCCCGCATACCCAAAATACAATCCGGAACGGTTCAGCGCCCATGTCCGCGCCTTGATGGACAGGTTCGATGCCAGCCATCGGAGCGGGCAGAATGTGATGACCAACATAGAGCTGCGCAGCGAAGTAGAGGCCCTGAGAAACGGTGTTACCCTGGTCGAAGCCCCTTTGCAGCGGCTCGAACAGTTCTGGCACATGCCCGTGGCCTTCCTGGTGATCCCGATCTTCGCGCTGGCCAATGCCGGTATCGCAATAGACACTGGCGCGTTGGGTGAAACCCTGAGCAATCCTGTCTTGATGGGGGTGTCACTGGGCCTGATCCTGGGCAAGTTCATCGGCATCACCGGAGCCAGTTGGCTGGCCATCAGGTTGGGCCTGGCCGTCTTGCCCAGTGGCACCCGGTTCACCCAAATCGCCGGAGCATCCCTTTTGGCCGGGATCGGCTTTACCATGTCGATCTTTGTCGCACAGCTTGCCTTCGAGGGGCAGGATGACCTGCTGTTGATGGCCAAGACCGGCATCCTTGGCGCGTCGTTTCTGGCGGGCGTGACCGGATTTGTCTGGCTCTATCTTGTCGGCAACCCGACACCTGACTCCGAGCAGCAAGCCGAACACCGCCGACCCGTGCAAAAGCAGGAGATGTCATGAAGCGGTTCACCAATATACTGGTGGTTTTCGATGATGCAATTGGCGCAGAGGACGCGTTGGAACAAGCGGTGTCGCTGGCCCGAGAAAACACTGCACGTTTGACTGTCACGGTGGTTTTGCGTGACGGTGAGGCTTCCCCTCAACTGGTCGCCGAAACCGAAAAGCGTCTTCGCCGACTCTCCCTTGGCGTCCAGAATGCCGGCGTATCCGATGTCCAGACGTTGGTCCTCACCGGAATACCATTTCTTGAAGTCATTCGGCAGGTTATTCGCGCCGAACATGATCTGGTGCTCGCGTGCGCCGAATCCGGCAGTACCATCAAACAGATTTTCTTTGGCAGCACTGCGACACATCTCGTACGGAAGTGCCCGTGCCCAGTGTGGATCGTCAAGCCGGATCAAGTCGTCCCTTACCAAAGAATCCTGGCGGCTGTAGATCCGCACAATTCGGATTCAGAAGACCAGATCAATACCTTGATCATGGGTCTGGCGACATCCCTGGCGTCGCGCGACCACGCTGTCCTGCACATCACGCATGCATGGGACGTCGATGGGAATGATCGCGATTCCCTAAGGTCAGAGATCACCATCGAACAGCGTGACGCCATCCTAAAGCGTCACCACGATAAACATCATGCAGCGGTCAACAGCCTCCTGTCCCGCTATTCGACATCGCAATTCAATCACCGCATTCATTTGCCGAGAGGACGCCCGGAGCGGGCGATTGGCCAAATTGTCCGACAGGAACAGATCGACCTGATCGTGATGGGATCCGTCGCGCGTGTGGGAATTCCTGGATACTTTATTGGCAATACCGCTGAAACAGTTCTGGGTTCGCAGAGGTGCAGTATTCTCACAGTAAAGCCGAACGGATTTGAAACACCGGTTTTGCTGCTAGAAGAGTGACCCTTCAGGTTCTCAACGGCCAATGCCAGCTTGGTAGCCCTCAAGGTGCTTGGCTAGTCCGCGCCGCAAGGTTGTCGCCTGCGGATCAAGGTGCCTACTGCGAAACCACGCGCTAGGGAACGCACCAAAGCAAGAGGCCTCCGTTTCACCTTTCTGCACAGGGGAAATCGAAGCGGGCCTTCCCATTTTCGACCTGATTCCTGCTGAATTCAGGAGTGCGAGTACCCATTTATTGCATAGTGCGGCGACGGGTTTCCGCTCTGTAGTGGCCGCGTGTTTAAAATGGAGGAAAATCAATGAGACGTATCCTGACAGCAACTGACTTATCTGCAAGAAGCGACCGCGCATTTGAACGTGCCTTGGCACTGGCAAAGGAGACTGGTGCTGAATTGCACGTTCTATATGTGATCGACGAAGACCTGCCGAGCCAGATCTTCGCCGATCTTTCAGAAGCTGCCCGGGGAGACATCGCCAAACTCCTGTCTGCAAAAGGCGAAGGCGATCGCGCGGTTGTCCATGTCGAAGCCGGTCAACCCTGGAAGGTCATCGTGCAGAAGGCGCAAGACCTGGAGGCCGATCTCATTGTCGTCGGCACCCACAAAAACCGTGGCATCGCAGAGCTTTTCGCAGGCACGACACTCGAACGGATGGCAAGATACAGCGATACCCCGGTTTTGCTGGTTCGGGATCCGGTGACAGGCCCTTACAATACGGCGATTGTTGGGGTGGATTTCTCCCCGATGGCGCGGCGGACGGCCGAGGTCGCCGCTCGCGTTGCACCCGTCGCCGATCTCACGCTCGTTCACGCCTATCATATCCCATTCAAGGGGCTGACCATGCGTACGAATGCGGAGGGCGACATTCCGAAAAAAGAACGCGACGCCATTGAGCGGCCGCTGTTTGCAGAGTTGACGAGGTTCATCGAAACTCTCGACCTCGCCAAGGACCGAACAAGGCAGAAGTTGCGCGAAGGCGGAACCACCTCAATTCTAGGGCAGGAAGTCCGTCGCAGCCGGGCCGATCTGTTGGCTCTGGGTGTGCATGCCCGATCGCCCTTGGTGCTCGGTTTGCTGGGAAGCACGGCGATTGATGCCATGTCGTCGCCCCCCTGCGATGTGCTGCTTGTTACGGCCATCCGTCAGGATGCGGCGGCCGAGACGTCGGAATTGCAGCCAACGGTTTGAAATGTGGACGCACCGAAGGCCGACTTGCCCTAGGATGATGTCTATCGGGTGTCGCCGCTGATATCGCGCACGCCGGAAGAAACCAGGTCAGAGGCTATTGTGACAACCGCGCAAAAGGAACACGTCCGGTCAGGAGCCAAAGACTTGGCGCGCTACGAATTGGAGAGATAAATGACAAAACCGGCACGGAGTCGGGATTTCCATGCTCTTTCGACGGATGATGCTCTGCTCGCCCTCGACGTGACGGCACAGGGATTGTCGGCCGCCGAAGCGGATCGGCGCTTGCAGGTGCATGGCGCGAACCGACTGCCAGACCCCCCCCGGCCCAGTGCCGTGCTGCGGTTTCTGGCGCATTTCAACAATGTGCTGATCTATGTGCTGCTGGGTGCGGCCGTCGTCACGGCGGCGCTGCAACATTGGATAGATACCGGCGTCATTCTCATGGTCGTGGTCGTCAACGGCGTGATCGGGTTCGTTCAAGAGGGGCGCGCCGAACAGGCGATGACGGCGATCCGGGGCATGCTTGCACCCCGCGCGGCGGTCCTTCGCAACGGCCGCCGCGTCAGCGTGGACGCCGCCGATCTGGTGCCGGGTGACATCGTCCTGATAGAGGCCGGCGACCGGGTTTCGGCCGATCTGCGCGTGATCGAGGCCCGCAGCCTCAAGGTCGAAGAAGCGATCCTGACCGGCGAATCCGTTCCGGTCGACAAGGGCGCTGGGCCGGCCGCGAAAAATGCATCCCTCGGTGACCGGACCTCGATGCTGTTCAGTGGCACGCTCGTTGCGACCGGAACCGGACGCGGCGTTGTCGTCGCCACCGGGGCCGGCACGCAGATCGGAAAGATCAGCGGCATGCTTTCCGAGGTGCAGACGCTGACCACGCCGCTCGTGCGCCAGATGGACATTTTCGCCCGCTGGCTCACGCTGTTTATCCTCATGATAGCGGCCATCCTTCTGGTCTATGGCTATTTCGTCAGCCACCTGCCATTCTCAGATCTTTTCATGGCCGTGGTCAGCCTCTCAGTGGCGGCAATCCCGGAAGGCCTTCCGGCAGTCCTTACAATTACGCTCGCGGTCGGCGTGCAGGCAATGGCCCGGCGCAACGCCATCGTCCGCCGTCTCCCGGCAATCGAGACGCTCGGCTCGGTCTCGGTGATCTGTTCGGACAAGACCGGCACGCTGACCCGCAACGAGATGATGGCGGCAACGCTCGCCGCCTCGGAGCACGTCTATTCCATTGGCGGGAACGGCTATTCCCCCGAAGGGGCCGTGCGCTGGCGCGAGGCCGATGTCGATCCGGACGAGCACCTGGTTTTGACGGAATTCGCCCGCGCCGCGGGATTGTGCAACGACTCGGTTTTACACGATCATATCGACGGATGGCGCGTCGAAGGCGACCCCATGGAGGGAGCGCTGATGGCGCTGGCCGGCAAGATTACCGGCCATGGCTCCGAGCCGTTTCAGAGCTGGTGTCGCACCGACGAGATCCCTTTCGACGCCGCGCATCGCTACATGGCGGTGCTGCATCACGACCATGACGGCAAAGCCCGTATCCACGTGAAGGGCGCGCCCGAGGCGGTGATAGCGATGTGCCAGAAGCAGTGTGCACCCGATGGCGGCCGCGAGCCGCTCGACAGCGGGCACTGGCACAGGGCGGTCGACGAACTGGCCGCCGAGGGGCAGCGGGTGATCGCGGTGGCAACCCGCGCGGTCCCTGGCGATCACCGAACGCTCGAGCTGGCGGATCTGGAGGGGAGGCTCATGTTGATCGGCTTGATCGGCCTGATCGACCCGCCCCGCGCCGAGGCGATCGAGGCCGTGGCCGAGTGCCACCGCGCCGGAATCCGGGTCAAGATGATCACCGGCGACCACGCCGCTACGGCGCGTGCCATCGCCGAACGCATCGGTTTGCAGAACCATGACCGGGTTCTGACCGGCGCCGATATCGAGGCCATGGACGCGACCGAATTGGCGGAAGCGGCGGTGAGTACCGATATCTTCGCGCGCACCTCGCCCGCCCACAAGCTGCGCCTCGTCACCGCGCTTCAGTCGCGTGGTCTAACCGTGGCGATGACCGGCGACGGGGTGAACGACGCCCCCGCGCTCAAGCGCGCCGATGCGGGGATCGCGATGGGGCAGAAGGGCAGCGAGGCCGCCAAGGAGGCCGCCGAACTGGTGTTGGCCGACGACAATTTCGCCTCCATCGCCGCCGCCGTGCGCGAGGGGCGCACGGTCTACGATAACATCAAGAAGGTCATCAGCTGGACGCTGCCCACCAATGCGGGCGAAGCCCTGACCATCGTGGTGGCGCTCTTTGCTGGTATGGCCCTGCCGATCACGGCGGTGCAGATCCTTTGGGTCAACCTCATCACGGCCGTAACGCTCGGCCTCGCGCTTGCCTTCGAGCTTTCCGAACCCGGCACAATGCGACGCCCGCCCCGGCCTCGCCAGGAACCCCTTCTGACGGGCGAACTGATCTGGCACATCGTGCTCGTTTCGACGCTTTTCCTGGTCGCGGTTTTTGGGATCTTTGCCTATGCCATCGACAAGGGCTACCCGCAGGTGCTGGCGCAGACCATGGCGATGAACACCTTGGTGGTGCTGGAAATCTTCCACCTCTTCTTCATTCGCAACATCCACGGCACGTCGCTGACCTGGGCTGCGGTGAAGGGCACCAAGATTGTCTGGGCCTGCGTCATCGCGGTCGCGACTGCGCAATTCGCGATCACCTATGTTCCGCTCCTGCAGGCTGTGTTCGGGACGCAAGCCGTCCCATTGCTGGACGGCCTGCTGATTGTCGGCGTCGGCGCCGTGTTCTTTGCGTTGATCGAAACCGAAAAGCAGATGCGTTTCGCCTTGCGGAGACCTGTGCTGGAGAACCGGAACAGAGGGTAGATCACCGGTCAGGAGAAGAGTGCAATGGGCCACCGATCAGCACCAGGTGGAGATCAGCAGTGGGGTGCATTGGCCTCAAAGTACGAGTCAGGTGTCTCTGTGTGATCGGCAAATCCGGTGCCGGCTTCACGGTAGATGTTGAAGACGCTCGTGGCGCCGTTTCGGCGCAGGGCTTCCTCCTCATCCGGAAACTTTGCCGTTGCCGCGATACGGCCCTCGAAACCGATGTTGCGCAGCTGTTCCAGGGCGTCCAGACTGGCCACAAGGTTCGGCAGCGCCAGCATCACCAGATTGATCTGGTGGTTCCGGTCAACCTTCTCCCAGAAATCTGCGTCACTTGGATCGCCGTGAATAACGTTTCGGCCCTGCGCTTGGTGCGCCCGCACTTGCTCGGAGCCGAAGTCGATCCCGATCACCGTATCGCCGTGCAGCGCTCGCATCTTGTCATAAGCGCCTGTGCCGACCCGTCCCATGCCGAACACCGCAATCGTCGCGCTGCTCGTATCCAGGTAGTCGTCGTCGGGTAGCCGTTCAGGTCTTTGGAACCGGGTCCAGAAGCTGCGGAACCGCCCATAGATGCGGTCATCTTTGGCGACCAGAGGCGCGGTGACGACAAAAGATGCCGCCAGCGCCACTGCGACGACAACAAGCCACTCGCTGTCGAGCCAGCCGTTGGCCACCCCTACCGCGGTGACGATCAGGCCGAATTCGCTGAAGTTCGTCAGGTTCAACGTCGCCAGAAGCGAGGTCCGGGACCGCAGCCGGAACCGGGTCATCAGCACAAGGAAAAGCGCCGACTTGGCAAACATGAGCGGGGCGAGCGCGAGGCCGACCAAAACCGCGGACCACGAGAGTTGGCCGGTCAACCCGATCGACAGGAAGAACCCGACGAGGAATAGATCCTTGAACCCGAACATGGACTTGGCCAGCTCGTTGGATTTCGCGTGACCTGCGACCAGTACGCCGAACGCAAGGGCGCCCAGATCTCCCTTTACCCCGACCAGCTCGAACAGTTCGGCGCCGCCCAAGGCGAGTACCAGCCCATAGAGGATCAAGAGCTCGCCGTGCCCGACACGGTGCAACAAGCGGATGAGCGCCGGGCGCAGGACCACCAGCAACACAAGCAATACGGCCCAGGGCGAGGGTAACTTGCCAGTCGAAACGACCAGAAATACCACCGCAGCCAGATCCTGCATGATCAGAATGCCGATGGCGAGGCTGCCGTGCAGCGCATTCATTTCGCCCGCCTTTTCCAGCGAGCTGACGGCAAAGACGGTGCTGGAAAAGCTCAGCGCGAAGGCCAGGGTCAGCGCGGCGCCAAAGTCGAGCTCGGCAAACAACGGAAGGCCCAATAGCGCCAGCCAAAAAACCAGGATACCGAATACGACCGTGACAGCGCCGGAATGCAAGGTGGTGACCGCCCAGACCTGGGGCTTGAGCAGCATTCTCAGGTTCAGCTTCAGGCCAACGGTGAACAACAGGATCGTGATCCCCAGATCAGCCAGTTTGTTGAGGACCTCACCACTCGAAAACCCCAGGAAGTGCAGCGCAAACCCGGTGGCGAGAAATCCGACCAGCGGTGGCAATCCGACCTGGCTTGCGAAAAAACCAAGGAAGAAGGCCAGCGAGATCCAGGCGACATCCCCAAGCGCGATCGCGACCCATTCGAATTCCATAATTCCCCCTAAAACGCTCACCGTATTTATGGCCACTTACTGGCTGCGGCGCAAACCATTGCCGAACAGAATCGGTAGCTATTTCTGTACCGATACCCCCCGGTTTCCAAGATCGCTGCTCTGGACGCGAACGGCCCGAGTGGCGGGCTGCACCGTTGCATCTCGAACTGGGGGTCAACGTCCCCAGAGGATCCGTTGCGATGCTTGATACTGTTCAGGCTAGGGTCGACAGAATCCGCATCTTGCTGCCTCACCTAAGATGCCGCACAAGGTCGGTTTGAATTCCGGCCATCGGCGCGCCTTTGAATGACTGGTTCGGTGGTTTTGCTCGTTGCCGGATCTCTGATGCTGCAGGTGCGATCTGCGATTGAGGGGTTTCTGCGGTCGCATCCGCTGCACTTGCATAGGTCCGCTTAGTCCGCATCTTGTCCGTTCAACTCGAGCGCAGCGAAGGTCCGGTCTACAACTTTCCCGCCACTCCTTGGCTCTAAGGCTAATCAGCGAACACCTGTCTCGCTGACGCCAGTCGCATCCAATCCCGGCCGCCGAACGCGACAAGAGCGAGATAAATCTGCCCGGCGTCTACATCCGGTTTGAATACGATGGTCAGTCGCTGACCGGCGCCGCCATGGCGCACGAGCCATCCATCCAGTTTGCCGCTGAGCCGAGCACCAGATGTTGGGTTTGCAGAAATTTCTTGGAGAAGGGCATCGATTTCATCCAGGCGGCGGCTTGCTGCTGCAACGTCACCGTCAGTCACGTCGACAATATGGTTAACGATACCGATAAGGTCCCGTTCAAAGAACGGATGCCTGATAAAACGCATCAGGTCTTTTGGGCCATCGCGGCAAGATGGGCCCGTGCGCCTTTAGTGACGCCGGCGGCATCGCCGACAGGTTCCCATTGATCGAGAGGCAGGGACAGTCGGCGCTCCAGTTCTGCCTCAAGCAAAGTACGCTCAAGGTCACGTTCAGCCTTAGCCTTCGCCAATTCACCCGAAACTGCGGCGCTCACATTGGGGTACTCGCCTGCTTCGACCAGTTCCCTTGCGAAGGTGTAGGCGGTGTCGGTGAAACTGACGGATTGCTTTTGAACGCTCATGGCAAACTCCTCGGTGCTCCAATAGACTACCAAGTATTGCTATACCTGGCAAGCCGGGCAGGCCGACCACGAGAAATGCGTCAACAGCCTTGCGGCCTCCCCAGCTCGGCTTCGCGTGTCGCAGGGGAGAACGGCCCTTCGGTCCGTCGCGCATTCGGCCATGCGGCCTCACCGCGGTGTTGCGCCTGGCATCCCGGTTTGCCCGCCTCGCGAGCACGTCCCTCCCCGGCCGCTCCGCCGGATTGCGCTCTGGTCTGTTTTGGCCCGAGGCCAAAACGTTCCCGCCGCTCCATCCGTCTCCCGCGTCCGGTCGGGCCGTTTGCCTGCTCGGGTCGGGCAAACCTACCGTCAAAACACACACACATGAGTGCGGAAGCATATCCTCCGGATGGCCCCCAAATCAGCCCGCGTCAAGGATCGCAAAACTTTTCGGCGAGGGCGGGGCCCGTGGCGCGGGGCGGTCCCGTATGTGAGGCCGCGCATGTTTCGAGTGCTGTGCGCAGAAAACTTTTGCGCCCGGCAAGCCGGCGGCTGCGCCGTCCCTGACCCGGGCAGATTCGGAAACCAGGCATTCGGCCATGCCCCCACACTCACGTGGTGGCCTTGGAACCGAACACTGGAGACCAGACATGGCTTACGACACCGCAAACACCTACGAGACCATCGAGCTTTTCGGACTAACCGAGAAGGACGCGCACCTGCCGATCCCGGAGGATCACATCCTGACCGACCGCATCATCCGCGAGAGCTTCGAGGCTTTGCTCGGGCAGCTGCGCGGGACCGGGCTTGAAGCCGAAATCGAACCGCTGGCCCATGGGCTCGCGACGATCCTCCAGCGCCGCAAGGTGGCGCTCGGCAAGGAGGTCGACCGCACCGCCGACAAGATCGGCGCGCTGGCAAAATCCCACGACGGATCGGAGATCGCCGAGACCGCGCTCGAAGAGGCGCAGGCCCGCTTTCTGCAACTGCGCGAGATTGTCGGCGCCATCGAGGTGATGAGCGAGGCGGCGGCGGAATGCTACGAGATCGAGACCGGCCATGCCTTCATTCCGGCGGCAGGCTCGCGCGCCAGCGTCCGGGCGCAAGAGACCGGGGCGGTCTTCGAGGCGCGGCAGCTCCTGGAGCAGCACGATCGCGAGACCGCCGAGAAGTCGAAAGTCGAGGGGGTGCCCCTGATCGTCTCGGGCGCCACCGACTGGACCGATGTTGATGTGGTCTTCAACACGCTCGACAAGGTTCGCGAACGGATCAAGCAGAACCGTAACCAGGATATCTTCCTCTGCCACAAGGGTGGCAAGCACGGGGCGGAGATGATTGCAGCTCGGTGGGCCCGGGCACGCGGGATAGCACAGGCGCGCTTCGATCCGCGCTGGTCCGCGCATGGGCGGGCGGCACCGTTCAAGTGCAACGACGAAATGCTGGACGACAAGTTCGCGGCGACAGGGGTTGTTCTCTTCGGCGGCAACGGGGTCGCGCTGAACCTCGGGCAGAAGGCGGAAGCGAAAGGCCTGAAGGTCATGCGGGTTGCGGACCCGGCGAAGAAGACCGCGGAGACTTGAACATAGAGGGTCGCCTTCGGGCGGCCCTTTTTCCTTTTCTCATCGGAGTGACGGTGCCACAAAAAACTTATGCCTAGCAATTTTATGTTTTGATAGGTATATGCGTGCCAAGCAAAACTTGGAAATGATTGGCATGACCCCACTCAGCAGCATCGCGATGAGCGCCTATACCGATCTGGTACGTCTTTTGAAGGACGACGCTTTGTCCGGTGTCGAAGGCAAGCCGACGCTCAAGGAGCGCGGCGACAAGGCCTATTGGTATGCGGCGCGGCGCGTCGGAACCGAGATGCGGTTCATCTATATCGGCGAGGACAGTGACGAGACGCGTGCACGAATCGACCGGATCGAAGAGCTGCGCGCGACCGCCAAGGATCGGCAAGCGGAACGGTCGAGGCTTGTTCGGCTCTTGCGCGCGGAAGGCATGACGCCCACCGATCGGGCAACGGGGTCCATCCTGTCGGCGATGGCGGCTGCCGGGACTTTCCGTTTGGGGGGCACCATCGTCGGAACCAATGCATTTCGCCTCTATGAAGGCGAGCTTGGTATCCGTCTGCCAATTGGCGGTATGGCCAATACTGGCGACATCGACATCGCGCAGTTCGAGAAGCTCAGCGTTGCCTTGCAAGATCAGGTCGATCCCGGTCTGGCCGAGACCTTCTCGGCGCTCAAATTTGATCCCTTACCGGCTCTTGACCAAGGTCGGACCTGGCGGTGGGCCCAAGGAGGCAGCGGCCAGTTGGTCGAGTTTCTCACACCGGCCTTCGGAGATGAGACCATCCGTGATCTGCCAGCGTTGGGCGTGAATGCCCAAGGATTGAACTATCTGAACTTTCTGATCGCTGAGCCGATCCACGCAGCGGCGATCTATCGATCCGGCGTTCTCGTGCAGGTCCCTCGTCCAGAGCGCTATGCGATCCACAAACTGATCGTTGCTGATCGGCGGCGTGATGGGGCAGGCAGCCTCAAATCCGCAAAGGACCGCGAGCAGGCGGCCTTCCTGATCGAGGCGATGGCCGTGGATCGCCCTGATGATCTGACGGATGCCTATGTCACCGCTAGTGAGGTTGGCCTGCGCTGGCGGGAGCATATTGGCAACTCGCTGAAGCGGATGCCTGAGACGAAACTAATCCTCGACGGGTTGGGAGAGTGATTGCCCCAACGGGGTCGCACAGAACCTCGGACAGAAGGCGGAAGCGAAAGGTCTGACGGTCATGCGGGTTGCGGACCCGGCGAAGGCGGCGTCACGGGATTGAAGAGAGGGGGTCGCGCTTGGCGCGGCCCTTTCGTCATGTCTCATGGCGCGTGCGGTCGGTCGCGCGTGATCGGCAGTCTGCGGCGGCCAGCACTGTCATCGCTCTACCCGGTCCGTCAGTGTTCGGTCCATCCGCATCGGTACGGGCTGGGGATTGTGCGCACCTCACGCACATCGAAAGCAGCGCAAGACGCGAGGGGTCGAGACGTCGCATATGAGGCTGAAGACCTGCACGTCCCTCGGGGCGTGTTTCGGAACATCGCATCCACGCGGGCGGGCTCCGTCAGCACTCCGGCCAGGCTCGGCGGGACGCGGACGCGGATGGTGGCGGCTGCGTGATGGCAAGGGTCATCCGGATCACTCCTTTTTGCTCATAGATGTGGATCGCACGGGGTCGGCCCGTCCGTGCCCTCAGCTCACGCTTCGGCAAGCACAAATACGGCTTCCATGGCTAGCCGCGGACCCTCCGCATTTGCGCTTGCGACCGGGCCTCTTGCCCCCGTGCCGGGTGATCCCCATCGCAACAAGGAGTAACCCAAATGACCAACCACTACGTCGCCACCGTCCCCGTCAAGTTCACCGACACCGATGGCCAGGAGCGCACCCGTTTTCAACGCGTGGGCGCGATGTTCCGCAACACCCGCAACGGGGATGGATCGGAGTTCTTCAGCCTCAAGCTCGACTTCCCGGTCGCGGTCTCGGAGCTGGTGATGTTCCCACCGAGCGCGAAAGATCCCCAGGACTAAATCCTCTGACGAGTATGGGCCGCCCCAGGACGATCTTGGGGCGGCCCGATCCCTGTTCCAGGGATGCCGGTCCCTGCGCATTCAAGGGACGCACTTTTCCCCGAATGATCAGGCCGCGACAGACCGGCCAGTCAGCCTCAAGGGGGCCATCCACAAAAACCTATCGGCCAGGGCCTCCCGGTTTTTGCGGCAGAGATTTGGGGACCCAAATCTGGCCCTCCTTGACCCTGCCTGTCCGCCCTGTCGGTGGGGTTAGCGCCCGCCCGCGGCTCCGTCCGAACACATGCGTGTTCGTCCAGACCCTCGGGCGGTGCTGGCGGACGGGACCCCTAGGACAGGTGGGTCGCCCGGTGGTGAGGGCGGCAGAGCCGCGTCCCTGCGGGCCGCGGCGTGAAGCGGACACCAAGGCTGCCTGAGACTGAATGCGACGTAAGTATATAATTGACATCTTGGTATAATATCGTAAGGTGGGGGCAGCCTTGGTGGAAGGTGGCAGGAAATAGGGGGTCTTTCTTCCGCATGTCCCGAACAAAACGCCTGACAGAGATGGAGAAGATGCAGATCGTTCGCGAGGCTGCGGAAGGTGTGTCCACCTCTGAGTTGGCGGAGCGTTTCGAGGTCACATCGCGGGCCGTGCGCTACGTCCTGAAAGCTGATGCCGAGCGCCAGGCTGATGCTGCGATCCCAGTCTCAGCTGTCAGCGTGAAGGTCACGGCTGCGGAGCTTGCGGCGCTCGACGCGGTGCTGGCCGAGGCAGGGATCGAGAGCCGGGCCGAGGGGCTGCGGCGGCTCATTCAGGCGGCGGGTGGGGTGTTCGTTCCGGACGCGCAGATGGCGGCCGAGATGGCGCGTTACCGCGCCTCTCTGCACGAGGTCGGGAATGGGGTCGCGCAAATTGCCAAGCAGATGACGCAGGCCAACCGGATGGGGCAGGGGGCCGTGGGCGGCACGCGTGCCGAGTTCACCGAATTGCGCCTTGCCCAGATGCGCGGGCTGGCGCGGTTCATTCTGGATTCTGCTGACGAGATCGATCTGCTCCTGCGCCGCCGTCGGGACGCAATGCAACTGCAGGCCACGGCCGCGCTGAGGGAGTTTGCCCATGCGGCTGAATGATGCCGTCCATGCCGTCACGGGCGAGGTCTTCCGGGATGGCTGGAGCCGCGTTCGGGGCTCGATGCAGGGGCTGCATGTGGCCAAGCAGAGCCAGCTTGTGCGCGCGGCTGCGGGGCATCGGCCAGCGGTCTTCAAGGCGATCCGGGGCGGGGGCACGCATACCAAATCGCAGCTCGCAAACCAGCTCGACTACCTTACCACCAAGTCTACCCATATCGTCGACAGTAGCGGGTTTCTGGATGGCAAGGCGAAGCTCGAGGTCAAGGACATCAAGGACCTGACCGAGCGCTTTGCCAAGCGGTGGGATGCGGGTTTCAAACCCAAGCTGGGCCAAACCACCCACATGCTCATGTCCTTCCCCATCGGTACGCGCGGCGAGGATGTGCGCGACATCGCGACGGACGTGGCCGAGCGGTTCTTCCAAACCGACGCGGGGCATTTCGACTACATCATCGCGGTGCATGAGGACCGCGATCACCCCCATGCGCATCTGGTGCTGAACCGTCGCTCGCAAGAGGGCGAGTTCTTCTTTCTGGGGCGGAACCACCGCTTCAACTATGACGACTTCCGCCTCGCAATGGTCGAGGAGGCGGAGAAGTATGGCGTGCGCCTGGAGGCCACGCGCCGAGTGGATCGCGGCGTCGTGCATTACCCGGCCCGCACCAGCGAGGTCTACGCCGCGAAAGAAGAGGGTCGCGCGCCCCGCGAGCGCGAACGCGTGGGGGCCGACCTGACCCGGACGCTGGCGGAGATCGCCAACACCAGAACCGTCTACCACTCGCTTGCTGCGGAGGCTTCGCGTGAAGCCCGCGAGGATATTGCGTCGGCCCTCTTCCGCGCGGGCGAGGTGCTGGCGCATGGCGGGCAGGTGGACCGAACAGGAGATGTGTATATGGCAGAGGATCAGAGTTTCGAGGATCTGAGAAGCCTCTATGCGGAGAAGCTCGCGCGGGTGCAGGGCATGATCGCCGAAAAATCTGACGCGGACCGACCCGTGCTGGAAAAGCGCCTTATCGAGATCCAGGCGCAGGTCCAGCACATGCAGCCTCTCGGATTGCGATCATCCACGCTGTCAGAGACCCCCTCGGAGGGCGGGATCTATTCCGAGGAGAACATTGACACCAACCAGCTCGCGCGACTGGCCGAGCCCGACCTGAGATCGCGCATTGACGCGGCCCTGCGGGGTACCGGGATCAGCACATCCGAAGTCGTGGCCCGGATCGAGACCGGTGCTTCGAGTGCGGCTCTCGAGCATCAATGGATCGCCGACGATCTCTCCAAGGTCGCTGAAGCCCGCGATCTGAATCTCGAACGCCGCGCCGATCTGGAACAGGCGCGCGACATTCTCAACAATGTCCATGTCGAGCTTGGCACGCTTCTGGAACGGGAGAACGTGCTGCGCCGGGATGGTGTCATGGAAGCGGAACCGGTCAGTGAGCGGTTCCATTATCACCGGGACGCGGTCCGGGCGATGGAAGGGACAATCCGTCAGGAGATGCGCGCAGAGGGCCTGACCGCGCAGCAGATCGAGGAGCGGGACTGGGAGGTTGTCTCAAGGGCGGAGCGCCGGATCGAGGCGGAGCAGCGCGCATATATCGAGGCACACCCGGACTTGCTCGCACGTCCCGGCGATGTGATCGACCGGTCTGAGCCCTACAGGGAGACCATCACCGATGCGGCCCGCGCCAGCGAGATCATCCGCGAGGTTGACCGGATCATGGAGGCACGCGACCTCCGCATGCCCGTTGCAGATGCTGTCACGGATGACTTACGAGCGCGCTATCCGGACATGCCGTCCCACCTCGCCCGCGGGCTCGGCGCGACCTACGCGGCCGTCGTCGAGATCCGGGACACGGAGGCCATCAATCAGGTTCGCCGCGACAACGAGTTGCGCGAGGGGCTTGGGGTTGGCACGCGTGACGCACCCCTCGCGACCCGCGATGAAACGGCGCCGCAGACTGACCGTACCGACCGCCTTGCAGACGAGATTAAGCGTGTTCTGGACCATGAGCGGGCGGGGGAGTTGTCCGCGCCCTTCGAGACCGAGGCGGAGCGGGACGCATTTCGCGACGAGATCGCGCGGGTGCTGGACGTTCGCCAACTCGACCGGCTCACATCCGGCGATGCCGATGCGCTGGAGAAGGTTCTCGAGGACCGCCTCGACCGGCTCTATGTCGCCAAGGTCTATCTGCAATCCGATGCCGCGACGGCCAACACGGAGGCCTTGCGCCAGGTGGTCGATGATCTTGCCGACACCGAATACGAAAAACACCGCACCACAGACGTGGATGGCGAGACCGAGCGGGGTCAGGTCCATTGAGCGCCTCCATGGGAAAAGCGCGGATCGCCACAGGCGTCCTGTTGGTGACGCTTGTGACCGGGGCCATGGGCTATACCATCGCCTCGGCGGTGCTGGCCTACCAGGATCTCGGCTTCGGGGCCGAGATCGACTTTGCCTATATCGCGCAGAACTATCTGGCGATCCTTGATCGCCGACCGGAGGACGCGCAACTTATTCACCTGATCATCGGCAGCTTCGCGGCTGCCGGCCTGATGCTGAGCCTCGCCCTCTCGGGCTCCGCCCTCACACGGTTTGGCCAGACCCATTGGCAGACCGAGCGCGAGATGAAGGCCAATGGCTTCTTCGGGGCGCCGGGCACCGGGTTCATCCTCGGCAAGCTGGGGCCGCCGGGCTCCCGCGCCAACTACATTTGCTCCAAGGTCTTCCCCCATGCGCTGATCGTGGCCCCCACGGGCCGCGGCAAGACCACGGGCTTTGTCATTCCGAACCTGCTGACCTGGCAAGGCTCCGCCGTGACGCTCGATGTGAAGGGCGAGTGTTTCGAGGCCACGGCCCGGCACCGCGCAGCCCAAGGCGACAAGGTCTATCGCTTTGCCCCCACCGATTGGGAGGGCAAGCGCACGCATCGCTACAACCCGCTCCTGCGCATCTTTGAGCTGAAAGATCCCGCGCGCCAGCAGATGGAACTGCAGCTCCTGGCGACGCTTTTCCTGCAAAGCGACAATGACCGGGTGCAGGGGCTCCTCAAAGGCGGGATCGATCTCTTCGTGGCGGCAGGCCTGCTGGCCTTCCAGCGCAAGCGCCCCACCTTGGGCGAGATCTACCGCATCGCCGCCTCGGGCGGGAACAAGCAGAAGGAGTATTTCGCGCGGGGCCATGAGGTGGACAACAGGGCGGCCAAGCTGATCTTCACGCGGCTGGCCTCGACCAACAATGACACCCTGACCTCTTACGTCTCGCTCCTGATGACATCGGGGCTCGACCAATGGCAGAACCCGGCGATCGATGAGGCGACGTCCGTGTCGGACTTTGACTTCCGGACGATCCGCAAGAAGCCCTTTTCGGTCTATCTCGTGGTCCAGCCGCTGATGGTGAAGCCGCTCGCGCCGCTGATCCGGCTGTTTTTCTCCGACCTTCTCTCCGCCATGCAGGAAAAGGATCCCGGACCGGATGAGCCCTGGCCCGTAATGATCATGCTCGACGAGTTCAATCGCCTCGGCAAGATGCCCATCGTGGTCGAGAGCATCGAGACCCTGCGTACCTATCGTGGACATCTGGCCGTGGTCACGCAAACGATCCCCGCCCTCGATGAAATCTATGGCGAAAACACCCGGCGCGCCCTGCAGGGCAATGCCGGCGTGAAGCTCTATTTGACGCCCTCGGATGAAAAAACCGTCGAAGAGCTGAGCAAGGCGGTTGGCAAGACCACGAAGACCGTTATCACGCGCTCTCAGTCCATCGGGAAGAACCCCTTTGAAGGGCGCAGCCAATCCACGCGGACTGAAGAGAGCTCTCTCCTGCCCGAGGATGAGGCGCGCCGCCTACCGCTCGACGAGATCGTCATGGTCATCGATGCCCAGATGCCGGTCCGCGCGAAGCGGATCCAATATTTTGACGATCGGCTGTTCAAGGCGATCCACGCGGCGCAATCAGGCGAGTTGCCGTTTCCGAAGCCGGGGGGAGGGGGATCGCAAGGCACGCTGCCGCTGAGTGTGCGCGCCATGCCGATGTCGCCGCCCGCGAACGGACCAGGTGGGTCTGACGCCGTTGTGGAGACCACACGCCAAGAAGCGGGCACTCAAAAGTCGGGGCAAACCGACGTCGCTTCAAAAAAGACCGCGCCTGTCGTTCAAGCTGTGATCGCTGAGGAACAGCGACAGATGGAGATGGATTTTGGGAGCCAGATTGCGGATGCCGAGGCTGCGAGCGTAGTTGATAAGGTGCAGATGCGCTCTGCTGTCGATGGCTTGGACGAGATGGAAGCGATGCTGCAGGACGGGGATGTCGGAAAGCTGGTTGCTCGATAGGATGAAAAAAGCGACTCTCTTGCGGGGTAGATTGCGGAAGTTCGAAGTGGCCGCGAATGGCCTTGAGGCAGCTCTCGAAACCGGACGTTCGACTCGCACCCTTTCCGCCCATGGCCTCCGAAAGAGCGTTCTCCAGATCTGGCTTCGGCCGGGTTCGATAGTTTTTAGGCCATGGCTCGCTCAAGCCGCTGCTTCCGACGCTCCCAATCGGGCATCACCTTGTCGAGAAGTTCGAAGAACGTCGCCCCGTGATTTGGCTCCGCCACATGGCAGAGTTCGTGGGTTATCACGTAGTCTATGGCATCGACTGGGGCTTGAACCAGACGCCGATTGAGTAGCAAGCGTCCGGTCGGAGACATGGATCCCCATCTTTGCCGGGTCTGGCGAACGATGAGACCTTTCGGCCGGAATGCCTCGGGATCCGGGAACAGACCGAGGCAGAGTTCGATCCGTTCCGGAAACTTGATGTGGGCCCGGTCCCGGTACCATGCCTCGACCAGTTCGCGTGTCACCTCCGGACTGGTCGGCCGGTGAGTCTGGACGACGATGAAGCCGCGGATCAGCTTTACGCTTTCCCGGACATGCGGGACGACCTTCAGCCGGTATTGGCGCCCGAGGTAGAGATGAGTCTCCCCGGCGACGAACCTGCGCTCCGGCGTGCGCGGCAGGAACTGGGAGAAGTACCGCTGCTGCCTTGTCACCCATGCCGCGCGCTTCCGCAGCTTGGCTTCGATGGCGTCTAGTGTCGCGTCCTCCGGGGCCGCGATCAACACCGACGCATCGGGCTCGACGGCGATCTCCAGTGTCTTCCTCGGGCGCCGGACAATCTCGTACTGGATCTCCTGCTCGCCGTACCGCAGGCAGTGCAACTCCCGTGTCATGCTGCGAACCGGGCCCGGGCAAGATCCATAATCTTGAGTTCGAGATCGTCGAGTACTTCTACGGGAAGGTCGATGTCCTTCTCGTCGCGCAGGACATCGAAGAAATAGTCATCAATGGCGTTTCGCAGATTGTTCTGGGCCACCTCGTTCGACCAAATGTCCACGATCAGTTGCGATTTGATGATGTCGATGATCTGTTGAGCGATCGCTGCGACCTCGTCGCCTGTCACTGACTCATCGGTTTTGGTCTTGAGCTGACCATCCAGGACGCCGAAGAAGGCCTGAGCATCCTCATCGCCCCTAATGCTTTCCGGAACATCCCGTCCCCGATCCTTGCGGGCCACCTTGCTCGCGAGATCCATGACACTGTTCAGGTATTCGCGCTCGGAGAGCCGCTTTTCGCGGTAGGCCCGGATGGTTTCTTCGAGCAGCTCGGAGAACTGTTTGTAGAACGTCGGGTCTTCACCCATCTTCTCTGTGATTGCACGGCGGGTGGCGCTGGCGATGCGGTCGGCCTTGGAGGCTTCGGAAACCCCCGTTTCCTCGACGACTGCCTTTAGCGCGTCGGGATCGTTGATGTTTACCACCTCGATGATGGTTTCCGCCGGCATCGCAACGACATGGTCATCGAGCAGCTTCTGGATTTTTGGTTCGAACTCGCGGACGTCCACCGTCTCCTGGTAGCGAAGCTGGACCGACCGCTTCAGTTCAGAGAACTGCTTCCAGTCCCGCTTGAGTGCATCGATCCTGGCCTCGTCGAAGACATCGAACAGCTTGTCCGACGAGAGCGAAATATGCAGGCACCGGCTGAAGGCTTTGAGGCGCGCGTAGAACTCGTGCCGCAGCGCCTCATCGGCGAGGTGCTGCTCGAACTGTTCCATGTCCTTCTTGTTCCGGACAGGCTTGAACAGGTCCCAGAGCTGGTCGTGCAGCTGGGGCAGCTTGCGGATTTCCTCGCGGACGTCATGAACCGTTCCGGCGAGGTCGACCGCCTCGTAGCCTTCGAAGGCGCTGTAAGTCGTCAGCGCACTGTCCAGCTCGCCCAGTAGCCCCTCATAGTCGACGATGAAGCCGAACTGCTTCTCAGTGCCGCCGTCTTCATACAGCCTGTTCACACGCGCAATTGCTTGCAGGAGGTTGTGCTCCTTCAAGGACTTGCAGACGTAAAGCACCGTGTTCCGAGGTGCGTCAAAGCCGGTGAGGAGCTTTGAGACGACGATCAGGATCTCCGGATCGCCGGAACCTTTGAATGCATCGATGATCTGGCGATTGTAGTCCTCTTCGGTCTTGTGCCGTGCCATCATCTGCGACCAGAAGCGGCGCACGAGGTCCTTGGACTCCTGGTCGACCTCCTCGTTGCCCTCGTTCTCATCCGGCGGCGAGATTACGATCGCACTCGAGACGTGGCCGATCTCGTCGAGGACTTCCTTGAAGCGGACGGCGGCCGCCTTTGATGGCGCAACGAGTTGAGCCTTGAACCCGGTTCCCTGCCAGTGCTGGCGATAGTGCTCGGAGATGTCGAACGCCTTGGCTCGAATGGCCTGGTCGGCCTTAGCCAAAGCGTCCATCCGAGAGAACTTCCGCTTCAGATCGCGCTTCTGGTTTTCGGTCAGGCCCTCGCTGATCTTCTCGAACCAGCGGTCGATTACGGCGCCCGAAACCTGCTGTTCGACAAGCCGGCCTTCGTATAGCAGCGGCACGACGGCACCGTCGGCAACTGCCTCGTCGATGGCGTAGCGGTGGATCAGCCGTCCGAAGGTAGAGAGCGTGTTCTTCTCCTTCTTGAGGAGAGGCGTGCCGGTGAAGCCAAGATAGCAGGCCTTGGGAAGGAGGCGGCGCATCTTGGCGGCGAACTGGCTATGGCCGCCGTATCGGCCCGTCTGTGTCCTGTGGCTCTCGTCCACCAGCACGAAGATGTTCGGATCGTCGTCCGCCAGCTTGCTGTTCTTCAGCGCCGTGTCGAACTTGTTGATGATCGTGGTAACCAGCGGAGCCTTGTTCTGGACAAGCTCCAGTAGGTGAGACCCGCTCGTCGCACGGACTGGCTCCAGATCGCAGGACTTGAAAGTGTCCTTGATCTGCTTGTCGAGATCGTCGCGGTCCGTGACGATGATGATCCGCGGGTTCTCGATGCTGCGTTCGAGGGCGAGCGATCTACCCAGCATGACCATTGTCAGCGACTTGCCTGAACCTTGGGTGTGCCAGATCACGCCGCCCTTGCGCGCGCCAATGATATCGTGCTGCTTGACCGTCTCGACCGCGCGGCGGATCCCGAAGAACTGCTGGTGGCGCGCGACCTTGCGAATGCCGCCATCGAATACGGTGAAGCGGCGGATGAGATCGAGCAGCCGCGCGGGTCGGCACAGCGCGTACACCGTCCGGTCTTGAACCGTGACCGCGCGCTCGCCCTCGGCGGCCATTGCGTCGAAGTAGGTACGCGCGCCCGCGAAGTCGCCGGAGAAGATCGAGGCTTTTTCCGTCGCCGCAAGGACGCGGTTGGCGAAGGGCGCGATGGCCTCGTCGGTGTCTTCTTCATCATGCCACTCGGCCCAAAACTTAGACTTGGTCCCAACTGTCGCATAGCGCGCGCTGTTGCGGTTCATCGAGACTAGCAGCTGGGCGAAGTGGAAGAGTTGAGGGATATTGTCTTCGTTCTGGTAGCCAATCAGCTGGCTATCTGCTTTCTTAAGGCTCTCAGTCGGCCGCTTGTTCTCGATCACTAGGATCGGAATGCCATTAACGAAAGCAACAATGTCGAAACGCTTGGTTTGGCTGGACGCGGTCCTCTCCACCGAATACTCGGCAGTCACGTGGAAGACGTTATTCTCAGGCTGGTCCCAGTCGATGTAGCGGAATGAGTAGCTCTTTGAATCGCCGTCGATGGACTTCGTGATCGTCGTCCCTAGGACAAGCGAGTCGTAGATGTCCTGGTTCGTCCCCCGGAGCCCCTTCATACGGTCGGGCGTGGGTTTGAGCCGCCGCATGGCTTCGTGCGCGTCCTCAAGGTCAAAGCTGTATTCTCTCCCCCGATGCGTGAAGCGGTTGATGCGCATCAGCTGCTCGGCGAGCACGTCATCCAGCACCACGTTCCGCAGGCGCCCGCCGCGCAGGCGCAGAGCTTCCTCCTGAGACAAGGGTGTAAACCCTAGCGCGACAAGAAGCTGAAGTGCAGGAAGTTGGGACTGGTGTTTTTCTGCTGCGATGAATCCCTCTTCCATCATACTTCTTCCAGAACTTCGTCTTCAGTTTCTTCGACTATTGCCAGTTGAGCAGCCTTTGCTTTTTTGGAGAGCTTCTTCTTAGCTGACGAGGCGGGCTTCTCTATCAGCTCAATTGCTACTTCGAAGCCAAGCCGACGCAACCGTTCAACCGATACTTGCAAGCTGACTTTGCTAAAGAACGGAAGGCCCAGCTTTCCGTTTGCATACGGCTGGCGCATGATACCGTAAACAATTGTGTAATTCTCGCGGGCCACACGTTCCGTGGATCTCGGCAAGTGGACTTCAAACCCTTTCTTTTCTGACTTCACAACAGAGCGCAGCTTCTTTCGAAAGCCATTGTCACCCACGAAGCTTTCTGCACTAACCACTCCTTGTGACCACAAATGACTAATAGGGCCGGACGAGTGACCATCCTTCAAATGAATGAAGTGCTTCTTGTCGGACAGAAAATCCGCAGGTTCGAGGTTCGCGTTTTTTACGCCAGTCGGGTTTATCTTTGTCTTGTCGAGCTTTAGTAAGTCGCCAGCCCGCGTTTTGACCAAGTCTTCTATGAGTTCCTGCTCATTATGCGCAGCGGTCTTACCAACGATAGCAACCCTATCGATGCCATCGAAAAAGCTATCGACGCTGTCTTTGAAAGAGGCTTCGACCTGAAACCAGTTTCCCGCGAACAGGATATAGTGACGTGTGGTCCCCCCTGAGCTCAAAGATGCTTCGTGGACAAAGCAATCGTACACTTTCCACTTTTCTGAGAATTCGTCCTTGTCAGAAGGTTTTGCCGATATACGATGCTTTTCCTTGATCTCCTTGATGTCACCGGCAAATTTGCATCTGTTTAACTCGCTGACATAGTCAGCTATCGCCAAGCTATGGAATGTGACGCCGTGGCTGCGGAAACCGTTGTAGTGCAGTTCACTTCCTTCCGTGTAGTCGACCACTTCCGGTGGTGACATGTGCAGGTCCGCCGGATTGCCCTTTCGCAACTCACTCAGGTCCGAAAACAACTCCTGGTCCAGCTGTTCAATGAGGTCCTTTTCGATGACGGGCCGCAGATTATCGACCCATTTGAAATCGGTTCGATAGTCTTTCTTCTCATAGACCTGGAATATCTCTGCACATTTCGCCTCGATATCGCCCGGGCCGATCTCACAGGTGATTGACAATGAGTCTTTGCCTGCAATGAAGCGTGCAAAATTCGGGTCCTTAGGCGTGCCGCCTGCAACCCTTGCTATATCGCGTAGTTGATCGACACCAAAGGTGTTCACGTCACTGTCTCGGCTGGCTTGCACCCGCTTTTGAAAGGTCACGGCATCAGGCGTTGCAAGGTCAAGCGAACGAATGCTGCTCCCAGGAACGGAATTCAGCGTGACCTTCAAGCCGAACTGACGTTCGAACGCATCGTCATTCAGCGCCATATGTATCTGGCCAAAACAGACAGCAACATACCTGCCTTTGACCGGGACGAAAACGACCGCACCGGCTCCGCCAGTCATCATGCCATCAAGCGTTCTTTCGAGGCCGGTGGAAATGAAGTCCGCCCAAACTGGCGGCTTGCGATATATCTGCCCAAAGTAGACCTCACCACCTTCGATTGGGGGCCAAGGTTCTGACGTGAGGGGTTTTTCACCGTCCTCCGCAAAGGTCGGAGAGATCGCTTTTGCGGGTGCCCGTCCTTTTCTGAGAAGGCGGAATGTCAGGGTTTGCATCTTCTTTGCCATCAGGAATCCTCCCCTTCGACCCGCCACTCGCCCGTCAGCAGCTTCTGCATGAGGCCGCGTTTCTGACGGGTGACGGCTTCGATTTCGCGCTCGGTGGCGGCGAGGTCGTCGCGCGCTGTGTTCAGGGCAGCGGCGATGGCTTTCTGCTCGTCCAGTTCCGGCAGGGGCAGCTTCAGCGCGGCGAGGTCGTCATAGTAGGTGCGCTGGCGCACGCTGCCGGAGCCGCCGCTGTTGATGTAATGGGCCCACCAGGACGTCTTGCGCAGGTGGTCAAGGTAATCGGGGTCAAGGCCATCGGCATTGCACGCGAAAACGACGTAGTCGGGGCTGACTAGGACTTCCTCATCGCGCTCGTTCATCGCGATAGAGCCGACATTGATGCGCATCGGGTTGTAGGCGAAGGCGCGCGGGGGAAGGCGCTTGTAGCGGCTGATGTCACCGGCGATGGTCTGCTCGCGCATGGGCACGACACCCTGGGCCTTGGTGACGCCCATCACGTAGTCGCGCCCGAACCCCTTTGCCCCGTTTCGGGCGGTCAGTTCATGGGTGACAGCGGCAAGGCGTGTCGGCACCCAGTTTCGGCGCTGGTCGCCAAGGCGCAACTCGCCGAAGAGCATCGCATAGCGAAGGGCACCCAAGCGCTTGTTCTTCGCTGCGCGGAGGGTGGCGAGCTTTTTGAGCGCGTCGTCCCAGATTCGCAGGATCTCGGGCGATCTTGCGCTGTTCTGGGAGAGGCGGCAAAGGAAATTCAATGGCCTCCAAATCTTCTCGATTGATCTTTGGCAATCCCGTCCGGAAGGAACGAGAAGTCGCGGACGAGACGAAACCTTGTGACGTCAGCACAAAATAGATGAACTCTCGATTTGCACGCGCGGAATCTGAAACCCACATCGGATACATGTCCGCACTACAAATGCCGTCGAAGCTAGGCAGAGCCACCTTGTTCAGGTTGGGACGGATCTTTGAATAGAGGATTGCGTTTCGATCAAAAGCATACTTACCTGAGATCTGCCCAAGCTCTCGTGCAGATTTCAAACTACTCTTTTCAATACCGCCGCCTGACAACAAGTTGTCTGGCCCGACGCTGATCAGGTCAGCTATCGCTTCGTCCTTGGGGTCGACTTGCCCAGAAGCGATGTTGACGGTCTTGCCAACAGTGGTGATTTCCCAACCTTCAGGCTTCAACGCCGAGCTCCTTCAGATACCCGGCCATTTTCGTCCGGACGTCAGCAAGTTCACCCTCGATCCGCAGGATTTCCTTCTGCACGGCGGCGACGTCGATTTCTTCCTCCGGCTCGAAGGTGTCGACGTAGCGGGGGATGTTGAGGTTGTAGCCGTTCTCGGCGATCTCCTCAGGCGCTGCCCGATGAGAATACCGCTCGACCTCAGCGCGGGTGGCGTAGGTCTCCAGCACCTTGGCGACATGGGCCTCGTCCATCACGTTCTGGGTCTTGCCCGGCGTGAATTCCTTGCTGGCGTCGATGAACAGCACGTCGCGCCGGTCCGCGTTCGCGCCGCCTTCCTCGCGCGAACGGTCGAAGATCAGGATGGCGACCGGGATCCCCGTGGTGGTGAACAGATTGGCGGGCAGGCCGACGACCGCGTCAAGCAGGTTCTCCTCGATCAGCTGCTGTCGGATGCGCCCCTCCGCGCCGCCCCGGAACAGAACGCCATGCGGCACGATCACCGCGATGCGGCCGGACTGGCGCTTGGCGATCTCGATCATGTGGGTGATGAAGGCGTAGTCGCCCTTGGACTTGGGCGGTACACCCCGCCAGAAGCGGTTGTACTGGTCGCTGTCGGCGTCTTCCGCACCCCACTTGTCGAGCGAGAACGGCGGATTGGCGAGCACCACGTCGAAGCGCATGAGGTGATCGCCCTCGACCAGCGTCGGGCTATTCAGCGTGTCGCACCATTCGATGCGGGCCGCGTCCTTCGCGTGCAGGAACATGTTCATCCGAGCCAGCGCCCAGGTAGCGCCGTTCACCTCTTGCCCGTAGAGGGCGAAGTTTTCGGACCCGACTTCCTGTGATGCCTGAATAAGCAGAGAGCCCGACCCACATGCCGGATCGCAAATGGTATCGCCGGGCTGAGGCGCGGCCAGCTTGGCGAGCAGACCGGAAACAGCGGTCGGGGTATAGAATTCGCCCGCCTTCTTACCGGCGTCCGAGGCGAAGCGGGAAATCAGGTAGATGTAGCACTCGCCGATGATGTCCTCGGTCACCCGCGACGGGCGCAGGTCGAGGGCGGGCTTGGCGAAGTCCTCAAGCATGTTCTTGAGGCGGCGGTTGCGATCCTTCGGGCGGCCGAGATTGGCCTCGGAATTGAAGTCGATATTGCGGAAGACGCCCTCGAGCTTCGCGCGGTTCGCGTCTTCGATCTTTTCAAGCGCGATATTGATCAGCTCGCCGATGTTGGGCTCGTTTCGCTGCGCGTAGAGATCATAGAAGCTGGCACCCTCGGCAGGATGAAGCGTTCACGTTCCAACCGCCGACGGATGCGCGCATCATCGTCCCCGTATTGCTTGCGGTAGGTCTCGATATGATCATTCCAGAGGTCCGAAATGTACTTCAGGAACAACATCACGAGAATGTAGTCCTTGTACTGACCGGGCATCGACAGCACCCCGGAAGGTGTCGCAAGCCGCCCAGGCGGTCTGATTGATTTGCTGTTGAGTAATCTGGTCGGTCATCAGGCAATCTCCTTCTGGTCGGCGGCCTTCGCGGCCTCACCGAGAATGGCGCTCAGGAGGTTCTCCCGGCGAGCAGCGAGCCGGCGGAGCAACTGTCCCTCCTGCCGGGCAAGGGCATTGAGTTCGACAATGCTTTTTTGTGTGGTCAGGTCGGGGACAGCGATCTCGAGGTTCTCGAGAACCGTCTTCGGGATCATTCTTAGACTTGTGCCCTGTGCTTCCGCACCAAGCTGCCGCTGCGCATCAGGCTGGTTGATGGCCCAAGCCAGGTATTCCGGGAGAATGCGGCCCCTGTCGGGGCGAACGATCAATAATGGGACGATGACAACGATAGGCTCGGGCAGCGGATCGGGAATGGCTGCAGCAGCATTCGGCTCGCCCGCGTGAGCGGAATACCACCTCGCCGCCGCGGACAAAGTAGCGGTCGGACAGCTTGTTCAGATTGTACCTTTGGAAGTCCGAGCCCGGCATCTCGCCGGTCGTTCCGACATCGCGCAGTTGCAGTGCCGGCACGCCACCCTCCAACACGGGATCGAGTCTTCCGCGCGCTGTGTATCCTGAGTGAATGTCGGAGAGATCCGAGAGTCGCATTAAAGAAAACCTCTGTAAGTCTTATTACAGAGAAATAGGCGGGTCAGGTTGGCGAGTCAACCCGCTGAAATGCAGTTTTTCCCCTACAGAGAAAAATAAGGGGTCTTTCACTACCATGCAAGGGGGGCCGACCATAGCCCTTGCGACGGTGTAAGCTCATGTCCCCACTTCCTTTTCATGATCGTTTCGATGAAGTCCTGCCCGAGTTCGCCAGACTTTGGTGATGTGGAAGGACTCCACGTTGCCGCAACCCATGCATACTGGGCCTGTTCTAACGTTCGCAGCAAATGTCTCTTCTGGCGGGCCGCTTCTCAGCATCGCGGTCCAAAGCAGTAACTCGGCTCCGTGCCGTCACCGTCTTCCGAGACGACCCAACCTTGAAAGCTGCGCCAGCATCCTAGCGCCAGTTCCGGTCCCGTCGCCGGCAGGAGATGCAGTTGGCCCACCCGCTGTGTTGGGCCGGCTTGGCAACGCTTGCACACCGAAGAATTGTCGCGCTCGAAGGGCTGCGTATTCAGCCCCGGTTGCACCCCCGATGGCGTAACGGTTGTAAACCTGTTGGCTACCTGCCAGCCCTCTGGCGAACGCATAGCTCCCCCCGAACCCTGCCGAAAGTGCCGGCATCATGATGTTGCCGGAAATTGCCCGAACCAGGAATGGCGTTGCTATGATGAATCCCTTTGCCATCAGCACCATCATGAAGAACGGAATGAGCGCACCGATGTTGGAGGCGCCTTCCGGGTCGCCCAGCTTAGCAAGAAGCGCACGCGAGACACCCGTGATGGTCGCGAACACGCCGGCAACGACGATCGGGTATATCGCGAAGGAAATCAGTGCCGAAAGCCAGCGTGCGAAATAATCCTTGGTC